>JAKONH010000514.1 GCA_022702045.1 Spirosomataceae bacterium | reverse complement strand
ATCGACGGGAAGTGCGCTTTTATAAACTATCGCTTCAACTTCCGCTGGGCAGCGACACCGGCAAGCGAAGTCAACGCAAAATCAACCGGCCAGATATCGATTTCAGCAACTAGACCGTACCCACCATTGCGATGCTATAATCGCGAGACGTATCCAGGATACGATCGAAGTGGCTATGGCTTTATACTATAATTATCTAAAGATAAAAACCTTATTGCCAGACAGTCAGTGCTGAGAATTGGTTGATTGGTGCTGGGGTAAGGCTATTAGTTTTGCAACGAAAACGTATCGGGTGGATACGCAGCTACCCATCATCACTATGCGCGTGCTACTTCACAAACTCATTATTGCTGCCAGCCTGGCAGGCCTGGCTCAGTCGTCTGTGACGGCCCAGAAAAGCCCCTCGTATTCATTTATTCAGAAAATCAATCTGCCGGGTGACGGTACGTGGGATTATCTGAAAATGGATGGCGAACGCGAGCGGCTGTTCGTCTCCCATTTCGACCGTGTGCACGTCATCGATCTCACGACCAACAAGCCCATTGGCGAAATTACCGGCCTGCGTGGCGTGCATGGTATCGCGCTGGCAAAAGCCCTGGAAAAAGGTTATATCAGCAACGGTACTGATAGTACCGTCACCGTGTTCGACTACAACACGTTCAGGGTATTGAAGACGATCAAAGTGCCCGGCAGGAAGCCCGACGCTATCCTGTTCGATAAGTATGCAAACCGGGTCTTCGCGTTCTGCAACGGTGATAAAGTGGCCATCGCCATCGATGCCAAAACCGACGAGGTAGTCGGTAACGTCGAGGTAGGCGAAGCGCCCGAATTTGCCGTTACTACCGATAAGGGACTGGTATATGTTAACCTGGAAGATAGTAACGAAGTGGTGGCCTTCGATCCGAAGGCGTTGACGGTCAAGCACAAATTCTCACTCGGGAACAGTGTACAACCGACAGGGCTGGCGATGGATGCGGCTACGAACCGGTTGTTCTCGGTCTGTCGTATGAGCAAAACGCTGGTCGTGCTGGACGCGGCTACCGGTAAAATCGTGCAGATACTGCCGATTGGGGGTGGCGTCGACGCGGTCGTTTTCGAGAAAGACCTCAAGCTAGTGATGACCTCGAATGGCGACGGTACCGTAACGATCGTGCATCAGGATTCGCCCGATACCTATTCGATCGTGCAGACGCTGCCGACGAAGCCCGGCCAGAAAACGCTGATTCACCGGGCTACTACCCACCGGATCTACCTCAGTGGAGCCGACCTGCAGGCCGACGGTAAAACACCCGTAGCGGGTACGTTTGGGGTGTATGTGTATGGCCCTGCCGCCAACTAGTAGACCCGCCTGCTAGCCCCGTCGCAGCATCGGCGGCAGGGCTCTTTGCCACACATGACGCTTGTTGACCGTAAGGTGTTCAACGGAGCCTGTCTCGACAGGCTTTGCCTGATTCGATCACTGGTTCTGCCGGGTCAACAGCTATCGCCAACCAGATTTACCCGGTCGGTTTCGCCACCAAGCCGCAAGCTTCCCACATCCCGACACCCAGCTCGTACCTGCCGACGGGTTACAAGCCTGGCCAGGCTTACGATGGATCGGCTGTTGTTGGTAAAAACAACCCGATGTTTGTGAATTTTCCACTGCCATAAACAACCCGTCGACTGGGCAACATCGCAACTGTGAACACGTTCAACTTCCGCTTGCAGTCAGCGTCGCCGGCATTGGGTAAAGGAACCACGAGATTCAGTCCGGCCAGGGTCGTGCCGATAGGTGCCAACTTTGGGTCGACGGAAATCACGCTTCCCAGCACCGACATTGGTGCTTTCCCAACCAACGGCAAAGGCAATCACCATTAGTCGCTGTGGTCCAGATGCGCGCACCACCGGTCGACGCTTCACTGATGACTGGCAGTGTACGTATCACGCGTGAAAAGAAGGAGTGGCTAAGTAGTCGCCTACGTATTATCTTCGTCATGCGTGATTTTGGCCCGGCCTGACTCGGTTAGCTGTCTGCCCCGACTGGGCCCACCCGTCCTGGAGCCGTAGACAGCCCTAATGCATGCATAACAACCTGATTTGATGACAATTTCTATCTGGAGATACAGCCACCTGGCGCTGGCTATATCTTCGTTTTTGTTGCTGACCCTGGCTTCGGTTACGGGTATCATTCTGGCGGTCAAACCCATCTCGCAGAAACTGCAACCGTACCGTGTCGACGGTTTTGCCGATGTCACGCTGGCGCAGACGCTGCCGGTGCTGAAAAAAAACTACCCCGAACTCACCGAGCTGTCTGTCGATGTAAACGGCTTCGTACGGCTTCAGGGTAACAACGCCGAAGGGGATAAGGTGGATGGCTACATCGACCCTCGTACGGGCAAGGTGCTGGGCGCGGTCGCTCCAAAAAGCGAGTTTTTCGAGTGGGCCGAAGCGCTGCATCGGTCGCTGTTTCTGCACGAGCTGGGGCGGTTTTTCATCGGGCTGACGGCCTTTCTGCTGCTGCTCATCGCTACCTCGGGTACGGTACTGATCGTGCAGCGGCAGCGGGGCGTCAAGCGATTCTTTATACGCATTGTCCGGGAGAATTTCGCGCAGTACTGGCACGTGGTGCTGGGGCGAGTGTCGCTCATTCCCATCCTCGTCATCGCCCTATCAGGTACGTACCTTTCGCTCGATCGATTCGGTGTGTTTGGTAAGACGGAACCCACATCGCCCAACATCGATCTGGATGCGGTGAAGGATAGCCCTAAACGTAATCTGGCCGATATGCCGGTGTTTCAGACGACCCGGCTGGCCGATGTGCGCAGTATTGACTTTCCTTTTGCCGACGATCCCGAAGAGTTCTATGTCCTCAAACTGCGGGATCGTGAACTAACGGTTAACCAGATCACGGGCGATATCCTGAACGAAATACCGTACCCGACTACGGTACTGCTGGCCAACCTGAGCCTGAACCTGCACACGGGTCGGGCGAGCGCGGTATGGTCGATCATTCTGGCCATCGCGTCGGGGAATATTCTATTCTTTATCTGGTCGGGCTTTACCATCACGCTGAAACGCCGGGCCAACCGGATCAAAAACAAATTCGGAGCTAGTGAGAGTCAGTTCATCATTCTGGTCGGATCGGAAAATGGTAGTACGTTTCGCTTTGCCCGTTCAGTACAGGAGCAGTTGTTGCAACAGGGTGAAACGGTGCACCTGGCCGAACTGAATCAGTATACTACCTATCCGAAAGCCGAGTACCTGATCGTACTGACGGCTACCTACGGGCTGGGCGACGCGCCGACTAACGCCCGGCAGGTCACGTCGCTGCTGGAGAAATACCCGCAGGCACAACCCGTGCGGTATTCGGTGGTGGGCTTCGGGTCGCGGGCATATTCCGACTTCTGTCAGTTTGCGTTCGAGGTCAATTCGCTGCTGGCGCGCCAGCCGTGGGCAACGGCGCTGGTCGATATTCATACCGTCAGCGACAAGTCGCCTGCCGAATTTGGGTTGTGGGCCGAAGCGTGGTCGCAGCAGGCCGCCCGCCCGCTGCTGCTGGCCGATGACCTCCGGCATAGTCCCACCGCGCTCAACACACTGACCGTCACGAGTAATACCCGCACCGCCCAGCCTGACGGCACTTTTCTGGTTCGGCTGCGCCCCCCGCGTCACCAGCGCGTCACGTCCGGCGATCTGCTGGCAATCTACCCGGCCAACGACTACCGCGAGCGACTGTATTCGATCGGGCGGCTTGCTGAAGCGGGTAGCAACGACCTGCAATTAAGTGTCCGGCTGCATCCCGGTGGTCTTGGGTCGACGTTCCTGCATGAGCTGGTCGCGGGGCAGACTGTTCGCGCTCGCATCGTCGACAATGCCCATTTCCATTTCCCCCGGAAAGCCCCCGCCGTGCTGCTGATCGCCAATGGTACCGGTATCGCACCCTTCCTGGGCATGGTCAGTCAGAACAAATCGAACGTACCCACGCACCTGTACTGCGGATTCCGGCACCAGACTTCGTTCGACGTGTATCGTACGTTGCTGGAAACGAGCCGTCAGTCGGGCAAGCTCACCAGCCTACACGTGGCCTACTCCCGCGAGGGAGACCGGCAGTACGTCAGCGACCTGCTCACCCGCGACGCCGACCAGATTGCCAGCCTGCTCGAAACCAACGGCGTGGTGATGATCTGCGGTTCGCTGGCCATGCAGCGGGATGTGTTCGCGTTGCTGGAAACCATCTGCCAGACGAAACTTGGCCAGCTTCTCAGCTATTACCAGGCACACGGGCAGGTGCTGACGGATTGCTATTGAGACGTACCGGTTTTGCCAATGGCTTTTATCGACTTACAGTCGAATTGATTAGTTTTGGTCAATCCCTTTTAATTGACCAGAATAGAACCTGTACCCGATTGACGCAATGAAAAGACTGATCTACGTTTCCACAGTGCTGCTGTTGGCAGGCACTTATGAACCCGCTCTTGCACAAAACGCGAAACGCGTTGTTATCACCGGCATTGATACGTCGAAAAAACCGGGCGATGACTTTTTTAAGTACGCCAACGGCATCTGGTCCGATACGGCCCGCATACCGGCCAGTCAGACGGGCGTGGGGTCATATTCATTCATGAACTATCCGCAACGCCTTCGGATGCAGGCTATTCTGGACAGCATCGCGAAAAGCAACTATCCGGCGGGAAGCCTTGAGCAGAAGGTCGGCGACTTCTACGCGAGTGGTATGGACATGACTGCGATCGACAAGCGTGGCTATGACCCCATCAAACCGCTGCTGGCGCGTATCGACGCCGTAGCCGATGTGCCGGCACTGCTGAAACTGGTCGCCGACGAGCAGAAAGCGGGGAATGGGTCGATCATCGGGTTTCGCATAGGGCCTGATAACCGGCGGAGTACGGTCAACATTGCGCAGTTCCGGCAGACGGGTATCGGCTTGCCCGAACGGGCCTATTATGTCAAGACCGACTCGTCGACGCTGGCGATCCAGAAAGCGTATCAGAATTACCTTACCCGGCTGTTTGAACTGACAGGCACCGATGCGCCTACCGCGCAAAAAAACGCGGTAGCGACGTACGACCTTGAAAAACAGCTGGCCATGTCCCACCGAACGAACATCGAGTTGCGCGATGTGCAGGTTAATTACAACAAACTGGCGGTGGCCGACCTGGCGAAGAAACAACCTGCGCTAAACTGGCCGACCTTGCTGAATAATCTGGGTGCGCGTGTTGACACGATCAACGTTGGACAACCGGGGTACTATGATAAGCTGAACGCCCTACTGACGACCGTGCCCCTGGCCAACTGGAAAACCTACCTGAAAGCCCACGCCCTGACCAACTACGCCAATTACCTGAGTCAGCCGTTTGTCGATGCGTCGTTTGCCTACGCGAAAACGCTGACCGGGCAGGCCGTGAAGAAAACCCGCGCCGAAGAAATGGTGCAGGCGGTCGACGGGGCGCTGGGCGAAGCGCTGGCGCAGCTGTACGTGAAAAAATACTTTCCGGATGAGGCCAAACGGCGGATGCGGGTGCTGGTCGACAACCTCAAAAAAGCGTTTGAAGTCCGCATCGACCGGCTCGACTGGATGAGCGATTCGACTAAGACGAAAGCGAAAGAAAAGTTGTACGCGTTCACGGAAAAAATCGGCTACCCTGACAAGTGGCGCGACTACTCGGCCGTGACCGTAAAACGGGATGCGTATTTCGAGAATCAGCTGCTGGCGGAGAAAAACGACTACCAGCACGACCTGGCTAAGCTGGGAAAACCCGTCGACCGGACCGAGTGGCACACGACCCCGCCGACAGTAACAGCCTACAACAATCCCCCGCTCAACGAAATCGTGTTTCCGGCGGGTATCCTGCAACCGCCGTATTTCGATGTAAACGCTGACGATGCGCTTAACTACGGCGGCATCGGTATGGTGATCGGGCATGAAATCACGCATTCATTCGACGATCAGGGTGCGCAGTACGACAAATACGGTAACGTTCGGAACTGGTGGCAACCCGCCGACTACGCCAAATTCAAAGCCAAAACGCAGCAGGTGATCGACCAGTACAATCAGTTTACGGTGCTGGATTCAGTACACGTAAAAGGCGCGCTGACCGTTGGGGAGAATACCGCCGACATCGCCGGAGTCGCCATTGCCTATGATGCGTTCAAACTGACTGAGCAAGGGAAGAGCAATACAAAACTCGACGGCTTCACACCCGATCAGCGCTTCTTCATCTCGGTGGCTCGGATCTGGCGCGTCAAAACGCGGGATGCCTACATGGGTATGTACGTCAACACCAACCCGCATTCACCGGCCAAGTGGCGCGTCAACGGCCCGCTGATGAACTTCACCCCGTTCTACAACGCCTTCAACGTGCAGCCCGGCGACAAAATGTACAAACCCGAAAAGGATAGAATCAGCGTCTGGTAAACTGCTGTCTGAACGAGTTAGCAGACGAGTTTTTCATACGTCAATCCTACTGTCTAGCTGTGGAAATGACGTATGAAAAGCTCGTTTAACATAGCTTAACGACTTGCCCGTCAGCGCAAAGAAAACAGATGCGTACGTTTACGCCGAACTAGCATCTGTTCTGTGCGCTACGTAGTCGTTTTGTTGCTGCTGTCGTCGGCAAGCTGGGCTCAGTCGTTGACCGAGACAAAAAAATTAGTTTCTCTTGCCAATGTCTGGGGTTTTCTGAAATACTACCATCCGGCGGTGGCTACTGGCAGGATTGGGATGCCCAGCTGATCCAGCTCATACCCGTCGTACAGCAGACCCGCAGCCGTGCGGAGTTGGCTACCGTGTATAGTCGGTTGCTGGACGAGCTTGGACCGGTAAAGTCCTGTCGCCAATGCCAATCGGAGCGCACGATTCCGGCGTCTGACCGACGTAATCTCGATCGGCCGTTTCTGCATGACACGGCCGCGTTGACCGACGCCGTGCGGGAGCGGCTAGTGTATATCAAAGACAACCGCAATCAGAAATCAAATCGGTCTGTGCGAACGGCTTCAACGGGGAGAAATCCGAATGTCGACGCCGAGAATGCCTACGCCGACATGGCTGTGCCCGATACATCGCACCGGCTGCTGGCGTTGTTCCGATACTGGAACATCATCCAGTACTTCTATCCGTACAAATAGGCTATCGACGGCAACTGGAATCAAGTGTTGCCGGATCTGATGCCGGTGTTTCAGCAGGCGACCAATGAACAGTCCTTTCAGCATGCGCTGTATCAGATTGTGAGTCGCATTCAGGACAGCAACGGCTTCATGAAGTTCGACGGCAAGCGACGTTGTCTGCGGTGCGACCTGGGGTTACTCTGGCTACCGTTTGCGGTAAAACTGATTGACGATAAAGCCGTCATCACCTAACTGTATAGCGATTCGCTCATTAGCTCGCCCTTGTTACGGGTAGGCACTGTGATTGCGCACATTGATGGCGGGCGAGACTGTTCAGTATCGGGTAGAACGCCTGAGGCCCTACGTGCCGGCGTCGAATAGCCAAACGCTACTTCGTAAAGCAGCTTATCGGTGTTGGTCACGAGCAGCAGGCCAGGCTAACGATTGAACAGAATGGACGTGATATAACGTTGATCATGGCGCGTTATCCGTAGGCAACGTTCGCTGAAAAAGCCCGGACGGATGTCGATGCACAGAACCCGCTTAGTCGATGGCTCTCCGACAGCATCGGCTATGTGAACATGGGGAAGCTGACGGGGCAACAGGTCGACAGTATCATGCGGCCGATTATGGGAGCAAAAGCGCTTATCCTTGACCTGCGTAATTACCCGAAGGGGACGCTTTGGCAGGTGGCCCAGTATCTGACCGATAAGCCCGATACGTTCGTCCACTTCACCAGCCCGATCTTCGATTTCCCGGCGTGTTTCATCGGGCTGGTGAATCGACACTGTCGCCAGCGGGAAAACAGCGAATATATACGGGCAAGGTACTTGTATTGATTGACGAAGAAACCCAGAGTCAGGCTGAGTTTACGACAATGGCGTTTCAGGCGGCAACAAACGGTATTCTGGTAGGCAGCCCCACTGCTGGAGCTGATGGGAATACCTAGTGGATACCCCTGCCGGGGGGCTATCGAACAGCCTTTAGTGGTATCGGGGTGTATTATCCGGACGGTCGGGAAACGCAGCGAATCGGTCTACAGCCGAACATACTGGTAACACAAACTGCAGCGGGTATAAGGGCGCGCCGGGACGAGGTGCTGGAGTGGGCGATCCGGGTGATTCAGGAAGAGGACTGAAGCGACCTGTGCTGTTGACACTTGCTGGCAACAGCACAGGAGTAACGTCAGAGCGGGGGGAGGGTGATTTTGCTGCCGCTGTCGGCGGCCCGGTAGATGCCTTCGATCACCCGCATGTCCTTGAGCCCTTCTTCGCCCGTGATGTGCGCTGGTAACGGCTTATGAGCGAGGATATGGCTGGCTACGTCGTCGAGGAGGGCGGCCTGCTGGTTGACGACAGGAAACGTGAACGGCCCCTGACTGCTGCGCCCCTGGAACGGACCGTAGCTCAACGCCGGACTCAGTTCGAAAAAGCCGTCGTTGGCCGACGCGTAGAAACGGTCGATATTGCAGTTGGCGGTCGTAGCCGACGTGTTTACGGCCCCGCCGGGAAACGTCAGTTGCCAGGTGATATTTTCCTCGACTTCCCGAAACAGCTGCGGCATCGTGACCGGGCTGTACTGCGCCGTAACGCTGATCGGTTCTTCGCCCAGCACGTAACGCGCACTTTGAATACAGTAAACGCCTAGGTTCATTAGCGCCCCCCCGCCGGCAATGGCTTTTTTCAGGTGCCAGTCGTTGGGTGGCGTACCGGCGAGCTGATAACCCAGTGATGCCTCGATCAGCCGGACGGGACCGAATACTTTTTGCTGACCCAGCCGCTTTAGTTCGATGTGGTGGGGCTCGTAATGCAGTCGATAGCCAACGGCGAGCTGAACCCCGGCTTTCCGGCAGGCATCGATCATAGCCTGGCAATCCTGTATCGTAAACGCCATCGGTTTTTCCACGATAACGTGCTTTCCAGCCTGAGCCGCCCGAATGGTATAGTCCTTGTGCAGACCGTTGGGCAGGGTGATGTAAATCAGGTCGATATCGGGGTTGTTTCGGACTTGGTCGAACGTCTCGTACGTGTAAACGTTTTTTGCCGGTAGTTTAAATTCCTGCTGCCACTGTGCAGCTTTGGTGGGCGTTCCCGTGATGATACCCGCCAGCCGACAGTGCCTGGATTCGGCAAATCCATGCTTGAGTACGTTGGCGTACCGACCCAGCCCACACAGCGCCACGTTAAGTTTTCGTTCTTCCCGCACCCGGTTGGGCATAGTGGCAGCAGGCAATAGGATAGACCCACCGACGCCTAAGCCGATGGTTTCGAGAAAAGTACGTCGGGAGTAATCAGTCATCGTAGCGAATGCGGTTAAAACGTCTATTGACTAAAAGTAACGGACGGCCTATGTATCGATTCGTTTTTTCGATAGGGGGGCGGCAGGTAGGACGGATGGCAGTCGAGCTGTCGATGAACCGATTCGCCGATTGGTTGACACGGCTCGGATGTGGTTAGCTTTGTATACTGTCAGTTGCGTATAGCCGGCCCGATAACTACCACTGCAATGAGTTTGACCCGCATACTGGTTTATGGCAGAATATTGATTTCAGGAACGGCTCTACTGAGTGCATTAGTGGGGGCTGCACAGCCTGCTACGCGGCTGTCTGCAATACAGCCAATCCCGCAAAGCCGGTTGCTTGCCGATTTCGATCTGTTCCAGCGGATCTACCAGACGGCCAACTCCGGTTTGTACAGGCATCGCTCAAAAAAGAGTATCGATAGTGTATTTGCGGCCAATCGGAAGCAGATAAGACCGGGTGCTACCGTACTCGATCTGTACCGACTCCTGTATGCGGTTACCGATTATACCGGTAGCCTGCACAGCGACAACTATTTGCCGGCGCGTATCGATTCCCTTCTGAAGCGTGAAGCCAGCTTCTTTTCGTATCCCGTTAAACTCATCAATGGAACGCTGCTGATCAATACTACCCACGGGACGCTTCCCGTAGGCAGTCGTTTGCTAACCATCAATGGACAGAACATCAGCGACATACTCGGGCGACTGGAGAAGTACGCCACAACTGACGGGTACAACAAAACGGGAAAGTCGTTTCTGGTCGGTCAACACTTCGCGCGCTATTATCGTCTTGACTATGGGCACCAGTCCATGTACAATCTTACCTACCTGGCACCGGGTCGGGCAGACATAAGCCAACTTACGATACCGGCGGTAACCTACGGTAGCTACCAGAAGGCCGTCGACCAACGACACTCCTTACCGCTGGAACGGGATAGGCCAGCGTATGAACTGAACCTGATTGACTCGCTGGCAACGGCACGCATAACTGTCCGAACATTCGATCTGGACGATGAGAAGGACTACCGCCAGTTTCTGGATTCGACCTTTCGGCTGCTCAACCGGTGTCCGGGCATTCGTTACCTGATCGTAGATGTTCGGCAAAACGGCGGTGGCAATGATCCCAACGACCTGCTGTTGTATTCCTACCTTGCCCGACGGAGTTTTCGGGAAAATAAACGGGCGTACACGATTTTCCGGAACGTACCCTTCCCCGCGTACTTCGTGGAAGAAACAGCGGGTGAACGGCAGACACTGGAAATTGAACTGAGAACTGAACACTACGCCAGGGCGCAGCGGGGCAAGTACTACCTGAGAAGAAAAGAAAATCCGCGCTGGTTGCCGAATCCGCATCGGTTTCGGGGTAAACTCGTGCTGTTGATTGGTCCACAGGTAGCCTCGGCGGGGTCGCTGTTTGCCAGCCTGGTACGCAACGACCCGAAGGCCGTAGTGATTGGCGAAGAAACCATGGGGGGCTACTACGGTCATACAGGCCACGAATCGGTCGAGTACCGACTCCCCAATACCCAGATACGAATCAGATTTGCAATCATCGACCTGGATCAGGACGTTCGGGTTTTACCGTTTATCCCCCGTGGGCGTGGGGTACTTCCTGATTACACTATAAAAGAGACACCGGCCAGCTTTTTACATAACCAGGACACTGTGATGCACGTCGCCTTGCAACTAATCAAAAGGATGTCGAAACGGTTGAAGAAATAGGTTGTCCTCCTGTCAATGTGGCAGAGGTACCAGTCCTGGAAGTTGTTCAGGAATGGCAAAAAATCAAATCCTGAACAGTTTCTAAAAGTGATCGATAGCCTATGTATCGATTCGCTTTTTCGGTAGGGGGCGGCAGGCAGAACGGAGACCAGATGCGTAACCTATCTGCGGACGGCCATTACCGAAGAGAGTCAGTCTATTTTACCGAAGTCGATATTGCATTCGGTACGTAACTTGCTGGTGAGCCGACGTATCAGTTTCTTGTCAAACACTGCCGCCGTGGCCCACAACCGATGACAGACACCGTTTGGGCTACTACACGACGAATTATGAAAATATTGCTCATCGAAGACGAGCCTGAGTTACGAACGAACGTACAACGATATCTGGAAGATGAACATTTTGTTGTATCCACAGTCAGTAACTTGCGGCAGGCCTCCCAGAAGGTGAACGATTACAATTACGATTGTATCGTAGTTGACATCATGCTCCCGGATGGAAACGGATTGTTACTTATTGAGCAGTTGAAAGAGGCTCATTCAGAAGCCGGTATCATTATCATATCAGCAAAAAATTCACTGGATGATCGAATAAAGGGTCTCGATCTGGGAGCTGACGATTACCTGATTAAACCGTTTTACCTGCCTGAATTGAATGCGCGGATACGATCCCTGATGCGTCGGCGGCAGTATGCGGGGGAACAGCAGCTTTCATTTGGCGTACTTACCTTGTGGCCCAAGCGCGAAGAAGTCAGGGTTGCGGATCAGCTGGTCAGTTTAACGCCTAAAGAATTTGCCCTATTGCTGTTCATGGTCACCAACAAGGATCGTCTACTGACTAAAGAGGTTATTGCCGAACATGTCTGGGGCGAATACATGACCGATGCGGACTCACTTGAATTTCTTTATACCCATATCCGAAACCTGCGCAAAAAACTAAGTCGCAGTGGCTGCCCCGACTACATTAAGTCGCGCTATGGAATTGGTTATGTATTGACCGTCGAGCCATGAAATTAATTTATAAAACAACCCAGTATCTGGCAATGGTAACGATACCTGTTGCACTGGCTGGGGCGGTACTGCTGTATTACCTGATCCACCAGGTGATCAACAAAGAAATTGATGAGTTACTCAGCAGTGAACTGAAACAGGTTCAGGAAAATCTTGATCGCCATCCACCCGATACAAGAGGCTTACTCAATTGGGATCATAACCTGCAAATTACGCCCGCTAAAACGGCCAGCCACCCACCCGTATTTACAGATACAACTTTATTCGATGCGCTCGAAAATAAAGCCGTATCCGTACGCATGCTGCGGGCAATTTACCCGGTAGGAAAAAACCACTATGCCATCCGGCTGCACCAGCCCTACCTGGAATTTCAGGAAATCGCCCAGTATCTCTCTATCGGCATTGCGCTTTGCTTTATGGTCTTATTTGCCATTCTCCTGTTCATTGGAACCCTGATTTTCAGGCGGGTTTTACAACCATTTTATATCATTATTGAGCACCTGAGCCAGTATCGAATCGACCAGTGGGCAACCATTACGCTTCCGACGAGTGATGTAGACGAATTTAACTTACTGAGTCAATCTATTACCGAAATGACCAGGCAGGCAGCCTACCGGTATAGTCAGCAGCAGCAGTTTACCGATACGACGTCCCATGAACTTCAGACGCCCCTGAGCATAGTATCGACGGACCTGGATCTGTTGCAGCAATCCGCTGGGCTTACCGAAGAAGATAGTCAACGCATTCATCGGTCCCAAAAGACAATTAAACGACTTTCGTCGATGAACCAGTCGCTGTTGCTGTTGACTAAGATTGACAACCAGCAGTTTGTGCAGGTCGAACCCGTCGACATAGCACGTTTGATTGACGGGTTGATTGATACCCTTAGCGATTACGCGGCCAGTAAGCATATGCGCTTTGAGCGACTTGATCAGCATAACCAGATCGTCATGATCAACCGCCAGCTGGCCTTTATCCTGGTGTCGAATCTGATCCAAAATGCAATCCGGCATGGACGCTCTGGCAGCACTATTGTCATTACCAGCAGTGCGCACACCTACTCCATCAGCAATCAGGCAGAGCCACTCCCTTTTGCCCGCGAGGAACTGTTTCGTCGGTTTGTGCGCAATCCTGCGCTCGCTCAGTCAACGGGGCTGGGCCTGGCCATTGTCAAAGAAATTGCCGACCAGTCCGGCCTCGGGGTCGATTACGCTTATAATGCGCTGGCTGGTGAGCACACCTTTACCGTCACGTTTCACTAGACAAAAACTTACTTTATTGCGTTTGCCAGGCTGCTAGCTCGTTCGTTTACTAAAAATAGACTGCCTGCCTGCATATACAACTACTTGTTACACAGACTAAAATCGCTATGTACGAATCAGCCCGTAGCTGAACTTCAGATTTGCTTAAGATTCACTGAATAGATTTGGCTGAGTCCTTTCCCACTAAGGATACTACACGAGCAGGTCAACTGGGGCCTGGATTACGGCCACTACAAACGGACGTGTATCCAGGCCACTGACCTAATTCAGCTGAATAAAGGCCAGGTTGCTGCCGATCAGCATTAATTGGTGTCGTGTCTGTTCGTGTGGGGAGAGGTAACGGTTCCTTTTCAAATCGTAATATGACAATAAACCAATCATGACACCAATTCGACAGTCTGCCGTTAGACGGGCACTGGCTGCGCTGGCCGAGAAAAATCAACAGCTGCTCAGTGAGCAACGGCTGGAGATAGATGTCTACATCGACTCCAAGCTTACTCCCGAAAGTTTTCAGGAAACTCCAGTTAACGGCGGGTTGATTCTGCACTTCATCCGCTGTCGTACCTCCGATCAATGGCAAGTTGACAAAGGCAAATTCAGGATACTGGCTCATTTGTGAGACAAGGGGGCTTTGCTTGTCGGTTCACGCGCCTGCTTTCGTTTTGCGCAAAAGTCGCTCTCTTTAATTGGCATCAAAACGGTCATTAGTCCACCCCTCAACTAACCCCCCTGTCTACCAATGAACAATAAAGCTGCTCGCTATGAGACTTCCAGGGTTAATGACGGCCATTTTTGGGGCTGCACTCATCTGTTTCGTAGGGTATTGCTATGCCCTATATGATTGGTTTACCGATGTAAACACGGGGGTCTACGGTCGTGAGCCCCTAGAGGCTTTTTACGAAACCGCGGCCATCATTACGTACCATGCTTATTGTATTCGCTTTTTAAGACAAAAGCAGGTGCCCAAATAAAGCAAGTGTCATACGACTGCGTATACGTAGGACGTTCGTTGAGCACGCGGCCGTAAATAGCCTTCCAAACGACTCACTATTGATTGGGTTGGGATGGCAGCCGCCTGATCTGCAGTTTGTTTGCCAATGCCGTCTTTTACGCTACCGGGTTCATCGAACTGGTAATTGAATTTTCTTCCAAAACCCTGCTCGCCAAGTGCTTCGGTTACGCCAGTCAGGAATGGAGAACACAAAGTGCCCTGACTGCCAATAGCGGGTGATTTCTACTGATTACTGTACTGCATCCCTTATCCAGGTTACGACAACATGGGCCACTGCAGACCGTGGCTGCTGGCTGTGCATAGCTACAACCGATTCTGTTTTTTAGCCTGCAAGCACTGCTACTGAAGTACTCAATGCCGCGGAGTCGACACCAACCCGCTTCCCTACTGACCTGTACGCAACTGGCTCTATTGCCACTGACCGATTACCCAGGCCAAACGCTATCTGATGCCCAACACCCAGATACGACTCAAGTTTTCGATCATCGACCTGGATCAGGACGTTCGGGTTTTGCCGATTATCCCCCGTGGGCGCGGAGTGATTCCTGATTATACCGTCAAGGAGACGAAGGAAAGTTTTCCACGCAATCACGACACCGTGCTGAATTTCACGCTGTAACTACTAAAAACGACTCCGAGTCAGCCCCAAAAGCAGTTGATCCGCCTACGTCAAGACGATGCAATGGACAAGTGCACCAGCTACTATGTCAATGCGGTACCCACGGTCACCTGACTAATTAAACGATCGTCTGAATGCTAGGGGAGACAGATTGGTCTTCGTTTTGAACAGTTTACTAAATGACTGTGAATGCTCGAAACCTAGCGCATAGGCCACTTCGCTGACCGATAAAGTCGTTGTCGACAGCTTTTCTTTTGCTTTCTCGATTAGTTTTTCGTGGATATATTGTTGCGCGCTCTGTCCGATCAGGGAGCGTAGCATATCGCTTAGGTAGTTCGGTGACAGATTTAACTGCTCGGCCAGGTAGCCGACCGTTGGCAGGCCTTGGTTGAGCGCCAGTTCATCGGTGAAATAGTGATCAACCAGTTCTTCCATCGTTTGTAGCAATGTGTGGCTGACGGCTTTGCGGGTGAGAAACTGCCGTTTGTAAAACCGACTGGCATAATTCATCAGCAATTCAATCTGTGCAACAACTACGTCCTGACTAAATTCATCGATCCGGCTGGTCAACTCAGTGTCGATCATGCTGAAAATCGACATAATTATTGCTTTCTCCTCGTCGGACAGGTGCAGCGTCTCATTCGTCGCGTACGAAAAAAAGCCGTGTTGTCGGATGGTTTTCGCCAGCGGATAGCCTAGCAGAAAATCGGGATGAATGAGCAGCGTGTACTCGGAGCATACGCTGGCATCATTGTGATTGCTGCCAATAATTTGCCCCGGCGACGCGAACAGTAATCCGCCCTCGTCGAAATCGTAGTAGCTCTGACCGTACTTCAACCGGCCGCCCACTTTCGGTTTATACGACACTTTATAAAAGCCAAGCACATGCGCTTTGGGGAGTTTGTCCGGGTCAATCGGCGTAACCGCACCGTTGATCAGACTGACCAGCGGATGAGCCGGTTTGGGCAAGCCAAAGGCCCGGTGTACCTCCGTCAGGGAGTTCATTTTTTGCGGGCTGTCGTCGTCTTTCTTCATGACTTCGTAGCTAAAAACGGCTAACCGATGTGGCTTCCTATCGATTAGCCGTGCCTATGATCAACTATATCTGTACCTGACAGGCTTATTTGGCCTGACCTTGTGCGGAATTGGATACGTCTGCCCACGCTTCCCAGGTTGCCATCCGTTCTGCATAAGCCGTACGAACCCAAGGTAGATTGTGACTACCCAGGAAAAACCGCAGCGGTGGATTTTCGGCATCGACAACCGTGAATAGGGCGTCGGATGTAGCGGCTGGGTCGCCCCGTTCCATGGTCCGTAACCCTTGGAAAAAGTGATCTTTAAAATCCGCATACACGTCGATTGGCTGCGCGAACGCCAATGATTCCTGACTACCAAACTCGGTAGCGTAGGCACCCGGTTCGATGATCGTTACGTTGATGCCAAACGGCTTAACCTCCGCAGCCAGACTTTCGTGAATGGCTTCGAACGCCCATTTCGATGAGCAGTAGTAGCCAATAACCGGCAGCACTACATGCCCCAGATTGCTCGATGTACCAAGAATGTGTCCGCTCCCCTGCTTCCGCAGCAGAGGCAAAGCCGCCTGAATAACCGACACCGGACCGATAACATTCGTATCATAGAGGGCGCGTATATCAGCCGCGCTGGCTTCTTCAATGGTGCCCACCAGCGAGTAACCCGCATTATTAAACACAATATCCAGCCGACCAAAATGCGCATGAGCCTCTTCCACGGCCGCCTTCACCCGCTCGGGCTGCGTCACGTCGAGCGCGAGGGTCAGCACGTTGTCGCCATATCGGTCGTTGAGATCGGCAATACTATCTAGGTTACGGGCGGTAGCGGCTACCTTGTCGCCCCGTTGCAGGGCAGCCTCCGCCCAGACGCGACCAAACCCGCGCGATGTACCCGTAATGAACCAAACTTTGCCAGCTGTTGCCGCTGTTGTTGCAGGCCGAG
>JAKONH010000480.1 GCA_022702045.1 Spirosomataceae bacterium | reverse complement strand
CCTGTCCTTTACGGACATAATCACCCAAATCCACTTTAAGCGCTTCGATATGTCCACCAACAAGCGGAAAAACCTTGACGACCTGATCCTGGTTGAACGTTACTTTTCCCGTAAGACTAAGTTCGTTATTCGTCCGCTCTAGCCGAGCTGTATCAAACGTTGCCGCTTTGAGCAAATTGATATGATTGTCAGACCGTTTGTCGACCTGTTCCGGCTTGTCTGATGAGCCACAACTTCCCAGAAAAGCAGCAACTAACGAAAGACAGAGCAGTCTTCCAACGCTGTGGACGACACCCTTACTATGGGACCAGGTGGGATTGCAGACCGAAAGAGCAAAACTAGATGGCATCGAAGAAAAATTTGATTGTGGCGAAACAGACCACCCGCAAATGTGCCATCCGGCTGTTAAATATTACTTAAACAAGAATTAAAAGAATATTAAAGGTAAATAAAGCAGCAAGCCCAGCCGACACACGTCGGCTGGGCTTGCTGCTTTATTAGTTGATAGTCTACTAGCTGGCTTTGAACGAGTTCCGGGCATCATCGATACCTTCTTTCGCGCTGTCAGCAAGATTGTCAACTTTCGAATTGTATGTCGACTTGCCTTGCTCAAATTCGGACTTTGCTTCGTTCTTCGTAGTGTCGATCTGCGATTTTGTCTGATCAACGTATTGGTTAACCTGCGATTTCGCCTGATCAGCGTATTGGTTAACCTGCGTTTTTACTTGCTCGTAACCTTCTTTAGCCTGAGCCACGCCTTTTTCCCACTGATCCTTAAGCCCTTCGCTACGCTTATTAGCTTCATCGACCAGTTTTTCGCGTGTTTCTTTACCACTACGTGGTGCGGTCAACAGACCGATAACAACGCCAGTTATAATACCTGTGAAGAAATCTCTTGTGCTTCTCATGATTACTTTTATTTGTCCGTTATGTGGGTTAAACTAGAATTTGGCTTTGCGCTTCACTTCATCTGCAATGTCCTTTGACTTTGAACCCGCCTGATCAACGAAATCGCCGTATTGACTTCTGATGCTATCCAATCCCGACTGAAGTTGGTCCTGTAAATCGCTGAAAAGCGAATCGGTTTCTGACGAAATCCGCTTGCGCGTCTTCTTTCCGCTCTCAGGAGCCAGCAAAACACCAACAATAGCACCTACTGCCAAGCCAACCAAAATTCCGGGTAACGCTCTCATTTCTCTGTCAATTTAGTGAGTGAACAAATACGCTTATTATAGAGAGAATACCATACCAACGCGATTTTGTTAGATTAAATGATTGATATATAGAAAATTATAGCTGTATATGTCAAAATTCGGTCACAAAACAAGTGAGTATAAAATTCCCCAGAATACCCTAATAATTCCTCACAGTACCAACGATGACCTTCGTACGATAATATGCAGATTGACTGGTCTGATACTTAGTCAATTTTTTGCGCGATGTTAGTCGATGCACTGGCTACAAATAAAAATCCCTGCGCTCAAACTGGCGCAGGGATTCCGTACCCACCGTAACTTGTACTTAACCTAAAATCTTGATGCCTGGGTGGATTTTGTATCCACTAGCTTGCTATTACTATTTGTCTTAAAGACAGGAAACCTCTTTTTTCATATGCAGCGTTCACAACGTATCAGATGCATAATGGTAATGATTACCAGCAAATCGTACGTTGAATTACCGACGCCTAGACTGCTATAGTATGTGACCTTCAAGTCAGCATTGTGCAATCATGTAAAGAAGGTTTCCCATAACGTCTGTTTGAGTAAATCAGAAGTGCCTCATTCTGCGTGATAAACTAGAAAAATGTGTGCCAGAAGCCGTATCAGCCACTAGCACACGGTTTTATAATCGCAGGGCGCTGTAAATGAGTGTTTAAACAAACATATATGAGGAAAGCTGCGTATAGTCATTAACGTTTGTTTAATAAGTGTGTGTAGAACATTTTCTACAACTGTAGAAAAGTCGTGGAAAATCGACACAGTATATAGGTAGACTGATACATACTTTGACACTTGTACGAGGCACCGGCTCACCCTGTGGGGTACTATTTGCCGCTAAGCACTGTGGCCAAGCTGTTTTTTTAGCCACTCGGCGTATCAGATGACAAATTCGGCATAGAATTGTATGCACTCACTGTAAGCGGGTTGACTGCTATACAATAATGGTACGAATGACGACGCGATCTACTACCGGCTTTCAGCCCGGAACAGCCCCTGCAAAAGTGAATACAGTCTCCTCAAAGCGTGTACTAATTATTGATGACGAATCGGACATTTGCCTGCTGCTTTCAGGACTGCTGCGTAAACTAGGCTACATACCTACCTGCGCGCAGTACATTGAAGAAGGCCGTCAATGCCTACTTTCTCAACAATATGACGCTATTTTTCTCGATCTTAACCTGCCCGACGGGCTAGGATTTGATCTGTTACCACTTATTCGGGAAGACCAGGTAAACGCACGGGTTATTATGATTAGTGCGTTCGACGGACAGGCGGAACGGCGTCGGGCCGTCGATCAGGGAGCCGACTTTTTTGTGGGAAAACCATTCACCCGCCTGTCAGTAGAGAAGGCCTTGCAAAGCACTCAGGTTTAAGTATCTTTGTTGACCAAGGAAAACGAACCAACCGTTTGTGGAAGCACCTTCCTTAACCTGTTACCGGCCTCAAAACCGGAAGGCCTTACTTCATGGAAAAAATTCTGATCGTTGATGATAATCATGATATCTGTCTGTTGCTCGAACGATTTCTGAGCAAACAGGGATATAAAACGGCATCAGTTCAGCGGGGAGAAGACGGGCTTGCCTTATTACGAAAAGAAACCTTTGAACTAGTTATTTGTGATTTCAAGCTGCCTGATATCGACGGGCTGGAAATGCTTCGTCGGATAAAGGTGCTGAATCCGGCCACGGCAGTTATCATCATAACGGGCTATTCAGACGTTCGTATCGCCGTACAGAGTGTAAAGCACGGTGCGTATGATTACGTAACCAAACCACTCTATCCAGACGAAATCCTGCTGACGATAAAAAGCGCCCTGGAACGGCGTACCAAAACCATCAAGCAGCAAACCGCTGAAGGACCAGCGACCGCTCGACCTGCTGCTGCCAAGCCAGCTACGGGTAAAGCCGCTACTACCTCAGATGGAAAGCGTTTCATCTTCGGGAAAAGCCGTGTTGCCGACCAGCTACAAAAACACATCGACCTGATTGCCCCAACCGATATGTCGGTCATCATCACGGGTGAGACAGGAACCGGTAAAGAATTCGTCGCCAACGCGATCCACCTGCGTAGCAAGCGGGCCGATAAACCATTTGTCGCTATCGACTGCGGTGCATTAAGTAAGGATCTGGCGGGTAGTGAACTGTTTGGCCATGTGAAGGGCGCTTTCACCGGCGCAATGTCTGACAAGGCGGGTAGCTTCGAATACGCAAACGGAGGGACCCTGTTTCTGGATGAAATCGGCAACCTGTCCTACGACAATCAGATCAAGCTACTGCGCGTATTACAGGAGCGGAAGATTCGACGGATTGGCTCGAATCAGGATATTGCTGTTGACGTCAGGATTATTGCCGCTACCAACGAGGATCTGCGTGACGCGGTACGACAGGGACGATTTCGAGAAGATATTTACCACCGGATCGACGAGTTCGAGATTCATCTGTCACCCCTTCGTGACCGGAAAACCGACATCATGATCTTTGCCGATCATTTTCTAGAACTGGCCAACCGACAACTGGAAAAGCAGATTGCTGGCTTTGATGAGGGAGCTCGGGAGAAGTTAAAAGATTACTATTGGCACGGCAACTTGCGGGAACTTCAAAACGTAATCAAACGGTCGGTGTTGCTGACGCAGGGAGATATGATCGAGATGGATGTACTGCCCCGGGAAATCGTGTCTCCGCAGTACCTAACGGTCGAGGATGCCGTGCCGAATGGGCAGATCAGCGCTGAACCGCTTCGGGCAGGTGCACCAGCTAACGGACAGGCCGGTGCTAATTTGAAATCGGTGTCGGAAAATGCCGAGCGGGCTGCTATTCTGCGTGTTCTGGAAAAGACAGGCTACAATAAAACGAAAGCGGCTGAGGTATTGAACATTGATCGAAAGACGTTGTACAACAAACTCAAAGCGTACGACATTCACCTGTAGCACATATTACTGATTCTATAACGCGATAAGGCCCGGCGATGAACCGGGCCTTATCGCGTTATAGAATCAGTAATATTAGTTGATACTAAAGCCAACGGATAACATACCCACCGAGTTTTTTGCGTTGCCAAGTACACTGGATGCTATGCCGCTGTTCGCAATTTTTTGCAGGCCTTGTCCGTAACGTGCCCCAATGAATGCCTTGCCAAAATAAATGTTTACGCCACCAGCAAGGCCATAGTCAAAGCGATTGAAATTATCTGCGTTGATTGCTGTTGTCCCTGTGCCGAACGAACCGTTGGAGTTCACGTTCGAATTGACCAGATAAGCGGCATACGGGCCCGCCTGTAGTTCGACAGCCTGTCCGAGTTTAAACGTCAGCAGTACAGGTAATTCAGCGTAGTTGAGTCTGAATGTATTACGTCCATTTAAACCAAGTACATTGTAATCAGCGGATGCGCCCTTCGTTGTGTACAGCAGTTCGGGCTGAATAGCCAAAAACTCACCCAGCGGTGCCTGGGCAAACACACCGAGATTGAAACCGATTCGTTCGTTCTTGTTTGTTACCCCTTGACTATCATAAAACAACGAACTTGCATTCAAACCGCCTTTTAAACCGATACGGGCTGTACTCTGCGCGACAAGCTGTGAATTGGTGAAGAAAAGAGTGCCCGCGGTGAACAGCGTAGTCGCAATTAATTTGGCTGAAAATTTCATGATACTAGTGAATTGATGCATAGAAAACACGTTTCTACAATTCGCTCACTGTTCGTAATATCATGCCATAGTATAAGGGAATGGTTTTGCTACAGCTGACAAGCTGTGAATCAACTTAGTTACGATAGAAATAAAGGCATAGTTCTACGTCTATACTGCGGATTCAACTCCACAACTTGGGGAACAACACAAGCAGCAGGGCGAAAAAGAAACCCGCTTAGATAACACTAGTTTATCTAGTCAGAACGATTGCTGCACTAGGATAAGAGATATCTCCGAAAGCAATCACACACTTAACTGCATTTAATACGCATCCCTTGCGGTAGTCCGGTGCATTCCCGTTATTTTTGAAACAGGATTGACCACGGAATAGCATTTGGCATTGGTGCGTAATTGATTGTACGTTCGATGCAGAAAAGATTGCTTATCTGCCGGCTATCAACCACATACAGACACCACGCCCGTAGCAATCTTAGCTGAAGTTTATGGACCGCAAAGTGACAACAATTCTGATTGCTGACGACGACCAGGACGATCGTATGTTTCTCGAACAGGCCATGCGTAAATGTGGCTATTCACAGAGCATTCACTTTGTCGATGACGGAGAAGAATTGATGAATTACCTTTACCGGCGGGGTGATTACACGGAAGGTAATGCACCTTGGCCCAGCTTGCTGATCCTCGATCTGAACATGCCCAGAAAAAATGGCTTTCAGGCGTTGAAAGAAATTAAGGATGATCTATCGTTGCGACGGCTACCAGTGATTGTTATGACAACATCGACGGCCGATGAGGACGTGGTCAAATCGTATAATCTGGGCGTAAACTCGTTTGTTACGAAACCGTTCCATTTTAGTAAACTGGTCGAAATGATCGGGGCGCTGAAAGTGTATTGGATGGATATTGTAAAGCTGCCTTAGAGCAGTATCTGACATGATTGCTGTTATCCTATGATGAGTAACGATTCATTGCTTGATGCTCCGGTAAAACAAAATAAGATTAACGTACTGCTGGTCGAAGACGACGAAGATGATTACATGCTGACGCGGGCGCTGGTATCGTCGCGTGAGAATGCCAACATCCGACTCGACTGGGTCGATAGTTACGAACGGGCTATCGATATGATTCTGGCCGGCAAGCACGACGTTTACTTGGTCGATTACCGTTTGGGGCCGCATACCGGTATCAATCTGATTCAGGAAGCGACGCAAATGGGGTGCCGGGCACCAATGATTCTGCTGACTGGGCAGGATGATCTTACGGTCGATCAGTCGGCGCTGGAAGTGGGGGCCGCTGATTATCTAGTCAAAGGCCGCATCGATGCGCAGTTATTGGGCCGTAGTATTCGGTATGCGCTTCGACAGGCCAGTGTACTGTCGGAAGTAGCGGACAAGGAAAACAAATATCGTTCGCTCTTCGAACGATCGATCGACGCCATCTTCGTGATCGACCATGACCTTCGGTTTCAGGATGCCAATTCGTCCGTCGAGCGGCTGCTGGGGTATACGCGTGAACAGCTATGCGGGATGAACCCGGCCCGCCTGTTTGCGGATCTTAACTGTCTGCGTGAGTTGCGGTTCAATGTGCGCGAACACGGGCAGATCAAAGATTTTGAAGCTATCCTGCTGACGCGGGAAGGGCGTAAGCGTATCTGTCAGGTGTCGATCTGGGCTGTCGACGACAGCCGGGGCCGGCCTGAGTGGTTTCAGGGTATCGTACGTGACATCACCGAGCAGAAAAAGGCGCAGCAGGATCTGATTTTGGCCGAGAAGTTAAGCATGACGGGTAAGATTGCCCGGAGTATTGCGCACGAGGTTCGTAATCCGCTGACGAACCTGAGTCTGGCGCTCGAACAGCTTAAAGATGAGCTGGAAGTCGACAACGAATACGTGACTATGTTCACTGATATTATTGGCCGTAACGTCGACCGGATTGGGCAACTGATTACGGAGATGCTCAATTCATCAAAACCGCGCGAACCGGAGCGTCGTCGGCAGGATTTCAACGAAGTCGTTCGCTCGACAGTAATGATGGTCAATGACCGCATCAAGTTGAAACGGATGCGGCTCGAAACGGATTACGTAGCCGGCAACTGCCAGACGCTGATCGACCGGGAGCAGATAAAGACGGCTATTCTAAACCTGCTGGTCAATGCGGTCGAGGCTATGGAGGAGGGGAAGGGCGTTCTGCAGGTGCGAACGGATTGCTCAGCCGACAAGGTATACGTGCAGATCACAGATAATGGTGGCGGGATCAGTCCTACGGTTCGGCAACGCCTGTTCGATCCGTTCTTTACCGGCAAGTCAGGTGGTATGGGCCTTGGGCTGACGGCAACGCAGAATATTATCGGGAGTCATAAAGGGTCGATTGAGGTGGAAAGTGAAGTAGGGCAGGGAACAACCTTCCGGCTTTCATTTCCCAAGTGAACTGTATCATGCTAACAAAAAAAGTCAGCCAACAAGGCTGACTTTTTTTGTGGAAAAATTCCTTGCTGAGTGAGTATTTTCTTACACACTGGCTTGACTGATTAACGAGGAATGTATTAAGCAAATAATTTTATTTAATCTGTATTGAAGGTTAAGAGGTTGGTTATCAGTGACGTGTTATGGCGTTTGCGTGGGTGTGTATTCATTATGGTTTACGTGGCATAGAAATCGATTATACCAACTTAAACAAAGTGAAATTACAAGTATGTGGACCCCGACTCATTTCCCGGCTGCTATGCGATCGCTCAACGCAACGACGCGGGCAAAAGCCATAGAAATTGCCAATCAATTGATTGGACAGGGGTATACAGACAAGCATGAAGTGATTCAGCACAGCGTACTGGAAGCCCGGCGTTGGGCGCGTGAGCGTTCTCATCAGAATGAGCGCGTATTTGTCACTTCTCGACACACTATCTGATGACGCGCATGCAGTTGACGTGCGACGACGCGTTGTTTGCCTGCGCCAGACAGTGTAGTACAGTTGCTCACGAATATTGCCGGGATGTTAACCGTTGCAGTGAGTTAATTATACTAAGCTTGGACTGCGCCGAACTGTGCCGGCAAACGTCGAT
>JAKONH010000436.1 GCA_022702045.1 Spirosomataceae bacterium | reverse complement strand
CCGAACAACAGCGAAAAAAACGTCCTGACTGGCTACGCGTGAAGCTACCCATCGGGCCGGAGTACGCCAAAGTCCGGAAACTGGTCGACGAACACAAACTGCACACCATCTGCGAAAGCGGCAACTGCCCGAATATGGGCGAATGCTGGGGTGCTGGTACGGCTACGTTTATGATACTGGGTAACGTCTGTACCCGCAGCTGCACGTTCTGTGCCGTTGCCACCGGACGACCCAATGAATACGATACCGATGAGCCACGGCGCGTTGCCGAAGCCATCGTGCTGATGAAGGTCAAGCACGCGGTAATCACGTCGGTGAACCGCGACGAATTGAAAGACCGGGGTGCCGAAATCTGGTACCAAACCGTACGACTCATCAAGGAAGCGTCACCCACGACAACAATCGAAACACTGATCCCGGATACGAAAGGGAACTGGGAATCGCTCGATCGAATGATTTCGGCCGGGCAGGAAGTTGTTTCGCACAATATGGAAACCGTCGAGCGGTTGTACCGGCGTGTGCGTCCGCAAGCGCGCTACGAACGCAGTCTGGAACAGATTCAGCGCACCAAAGCATATGGACAGCGTACCAAATCGGGCATTATGCTGGGTCTGGGCGAAACACACGACGAAGTATTCAAGGCAATGGACGATCTGGCCGTCAACGGCCTAGACGTGCTGACACTGGGCCAGTACCTGCAACCTACCAAGATGCACCACGAGGTGATCGAGTGGATTCACCCCGACACGTTTGCCATGTATCAGGAGGAAGGGCTACGGCGCGGGCTGAAATACGTAGAGTCGGGGCCGCTGGTTCGCTCAAGTTATCATGCCGACAAACACGTAAATGTCTAGGTAACGGTTTGTAAACCTGACAGACACAACCTTATTTCGTACAAAGCCCGGACGGTGCGTCCGGGCTTTTGTTTTTGCGCATGAAAAAATACGACTTCATCATCGCGGGGGGCGGCATGGCGGGCCTGAGTCTGGCCTACTACCTGACACGCTCTTCGTTACGGGATCGATCGATACTTATTCTGGAACGTGACCTGAAAAATAGAAACGACCGGACCTGGTGCTTTTGGGAAAAAGGGGCAGGTCCGTTTGAATCGATACTGTTTCAGCGTTGGGATACTGCGTCTTTTTACGGACCGGGATACACGGGTCGGCTGGGAATGGGAAAGTATTGGTACAAAATGCTGCGTGGCATCGACTTTTACGCCTTTGTCGAGCAGCAACTGGCGCAGTTTCCGAACATTGAACGCAAACAGGCCACCATTAATCGAATCAAAGATACCCCGCAGGGCGGGTTTGTTATCGCCAATGATGAGCCGTATCTGGCTGATTACGTGTTTGATAGCACTTACCAGCTTACGCTCGATCAACCCGAAAACCACAATTTGCTACAGCATTTTAAGGGATGGTTTGTCGAAACGGAACGCGCTTGTTTTGACCCTGCCGTACCGACAATTATGGATTTCCGGACCGATCAGAACGAGGATTGCCGGTTTGTCTATGTCCTGCCCTTTGATACAAATCGGGCGCTGGTCGAATTTACGCTCTTCAACCAACGACTGCTGAGCAGCGATGAATACGAGTATGCACTGCGCCACTACCTGAGTCAGCACATCGATACCGGGGCTTACCAGATCACGGACGTGGAAACGGGTGTTATCCCCATGTCGGACGTAACGACGACCGAAACACCGTCGGAGCATATCATTCGGATCGGAACAGCGGGTGGCTACACCAAACCCTCGACCGGTTATACCTTTAGTCGTACGCAGCGCTATCTACGGGAGCTTGTTGATAACATAGCGAAGACTGGCAAACCGGTCCGACGCATGCCGTGGCTCAAACGACGATTTGCTTTGTACGACAGTATTTTTTTGAATGTACTGGAAAACAACCGGTACCCCGCCGATGCACTGTTTACCCGTATCTACGCACGCAATCCTGTCCGTGTGTTTCGCTTCCTTGATGAAGACACAACCTTTCCCGAAGAATTACGGCTGTTCACGACTATGCCGACCCGGCCCTTTCTGGTCGCATTGCTGCAGGTGTTACGACGCAAGCTTATTTCGCGGTGATTGTAAGCAGTTGATTACAAACAGTATACTTGCTAACATATTATTTTTAGTAAAAACTTCTGTTACTATATCCGAAAAGCGTAGTCATATTCATGTTGCCCGATAGGTGAATAGTTGCCTTTGTTCATACTAAACTAACTGGTAGTTGTTCATCCTTACATGCCTCACGCGGTAACGTACGCATTGCATTCAACCCATAAGAATCAAATTGGTCGGTAAGTCATTCTTGCCGACCGGTGCTACGTTATTGACCATGAAAAACAACTTTACTGACGAAGAGTTGGTCCGCCGATTTGTGCGGTTGCAGGAATCCGCTGACTTTGCCGAGCTTTACTGCCGTTACAACCGCAAAGTTTATCAGTCCTGCATTCGCTATCTGGAGGATACAACTGAAGCGCAGGACCAAACACAAGAAGTATTTGTCAAGGTATTCAGACGCCTGAGCGGATTTCGACAGGAAGCCAGTTTTTCGACCTGGCTTTATACCCTCACCCGAAACCATTGTTTCACCGTTCGACAGCAGCGCGACCTGCGTCGACACGCGCTTTTCTGCGATACTGACCTGCATGAAAATCATCACCTGCAAGGGGTGGAGAGTACATCGCTCGATGACCGCTGGCACCACGCCGAACAAACGCTGAATCAACTGCCGGGGCGTGACGAGCGAATCTTACGGGAGCGCTACCTGACAGGAAAGGACATATGCGTACTAGCTGACGAACATCAGGTGAGCGTCAGTGCCATAAAGATGCGCTTGAAACGAGCCCGTGACCAGGCGCAGCGTATTCACCAACAACGTGACTTATAGCTGGCAATATCCGTTGGCAGCATTTATTTGCCCCTGTTTAAATAAGGCGTAGCTTTGCGAATTAAAAACAAGCCTGTAAAGCGCAATGCCATACTTATT
>JAKONH010000401.1 GCA_022702045.1 Spirosomataceae bacterium | reverse complement strand
GAAGAAGCCCTGATGTTGGAGCCGGAATTGACCACATTCTTCCTCGACGCGCTTGAGCTGCGGTCGATGATGAACAAGATCGAGCGGCAGCCTCGCCCCAGCGCGGTCGACAACATTCTCAATTATTCTCGAAATCATCCGTCAAATCCGCCGGCACAACTACGCAATGCGTAGAAGTCTGGTGGATTTTTGGTATTGACCACCCGGGCGTTTCCGTTCGGGTGCATCTTGTTATGCTTAAAAAGGAACGGTTCCGCCGGTTTATCGACTACTTTACCGAGCATTACCCGGAACCCAAGACCGAACTCAACTTCTCGAACCCATTCGAGTTATTGACGGCTGTTATTCTGTCAGCCCAATGTACTGATAAACGTATCAATCAGATTACGCCCGCATTATTTGCACGCTTTCCGGAGCCAGAATCCTTGGCGGCTGCTTCGTCGGATGAGGTGTTTACGTATATCCGAAGCGTCTCTTACCCCAACAATAAGGCCAAGCACCTAGTCGGTATGGCGCGGGCCATCATGGAACGGTTCGATGGAGAGATCCCGACAACCTTGGTCGATTTACAGAGTTTACCAGGTGTAGGTCGAAAAACGGCTCACGTCATCTTATCAGTCATCTACAATGAGCCGACTATGGCGGTCGATACACATGTATTCCGCGTATCGCACCGGTTAGGCTTAGCTCCACTAACGGCCACTACCCCCCTGGCGGTCGAGAAGGCGCTTATGGCACATATTCCAAAAATGTACGTGCCTAAAGCACACCATTGGCTCATTCTACATGGTCGCTACGTATGTCTGGCACGTACGCCCAAATGTGACATCTGCGATCTTCGCGACTTCTGTAAGTATTACGAGAAGACTGTTTGAACTATCATTCGTTTGATTGACAGGATTTCGCTGATGTCAAAAAGAAAATCATAGTCAACCAGTTTAATCAAATGGATCACAGTTCAAGACAGTCAAATCAAGATCCCGGCGAACAAATTCCCTCCGTATAACTTACACCCGCACAGCTAGCTTCGCAGGCGTTACCGTACGTTTTGCCGTCGCTTCCGCAAACGGGTTGATACTGTTGTGTACAGATGCAGTCTGGATTGATATCCTGTTGCTTCTCACACCCCAGCACGAGTATAATCACAAACGATCCTAACAGCCTTTTCATAACAGTTGGTTAGCTTGGTTATACATGAATGACCTACATTGTAACGCAACCGTTGGAAAAGCCTACAAAAAAAGCGCCTGGTCCACAGGCGCTTTTTTTGTAGGCTAGTCAGTGTTAATACTGCTCTGTAGCTGCGAAGAAGAAGTTGCTCTCGATCTCAGCGTTCTCGTCAGAATCTGAACCATGAATTGCATTGGCTTCCAGCGACCGGGCATACAGTTTCCGGATAGTACCTTCCTCAGCCTGAGCTGGATTAGTAGCACCAATCAGCTTACGGAAATCCGCAACGGCATTGTCCTTTTCCAGAATCATGGGTACGATGGCGCCCGACGACATGTACGCCCGGAGATCATTGTAGAACGGACGCTCGCGGTGAACGGCGTAAAATTGGCCGGCCCGCTCTGGGGTTAGCTGCGTTTTTTTTATTGCTACGATGCGGAAGCCTGCTTCCTCGATCATGCGTATGATTGCACCGGTATGACCGCCTTCGACTGCATCGGGCTTTATCATGGTGAACGTACGATTCGTTGCCATTACTGCGTTTAGTTATCCAGCTAAAATTTTACCCCATTCAGGGCGGGGCAAAAGTAGGCAGATTCCACTAAAAAGCCGCCAGTCGGCTAAACCCGCTGGTATCCAAAATATTCGTACTTTTGAGTTTCGATTAGGGCTAAGGCCCTTCTTCTATGCAGGACATTGACGCAATTGGCCGTTTGCTTGCCGAACCGCAAACCGTGCTGATTACCACCCACCAAAATCCCGATGCCGACGCGATGGGCTCATCGTTGGCGCTGGCTGGGTATCTCCGAAAAAAAGGGCATCGGGTTACCGTTGTCACTCCGACTGAATACCCGCAGAATCTGCACTGGATGGCAGGCAACGACAGCGTAATCGCTTTCGACGAGAAGCAGCGGGTGGCCGTTTCTCAACTGATCGACGAAGCCACCGCTATTTTCTGTCTGGACTTTTCTGCTATCGATCGTATCAAGGAACTAGCGCCTATGGTCCGTCAGGCACGGGCCAGAAAAGTGCTCATCGACCACCACCTCGAACCCGAATCATTTGCCGATCTGGCCTTGTGGAGCCCGGAAGCAGCGGCAACAGCCGAGCTTATTTTCCAGCTCATCAGCGAATTAGGCGATCAGGCTCTGATCGACGTGCCGATCGCCGAGTGCATCTACGCAGGTCTGATGACCGACACGGGTTCGTTCCGCCATTCCAACACGACAGGCAATGTCCACCGGATTGCGGGTACACTGATCGATATTGGTATCAACGTTAGCACCATTCACCGCCGGATTTTCGACAACGTATCGATCGACAAGTTTCGGTTGCTCGGCTATGTACTAAACGAAAAGCTGAAAGTGCTGCCCGAGTATCGCTTTGCGTACATTACGCTTACCGAAGACGAATTGAAAACGTATCGGTCGAAAACGGGTGATACCGAGGGAATGGTCAACTATGCGCTGGCGGTACAGGGCGTGGTTATGGCTGCTATTCTGATCGACCGTGGCGAAGAAATTCGGATCTCGTTTCGCTCGGTTAGTGATTTTTCGGTACGCGATCTGGCAAGCGCACATTTTAACGGTGGCGGGCATCGGAACGCTGCCGGAGGTCGTTCCAAATTAACACTCGCTGAAACCGAACAGCAGGTACTGGCTGTCTTGCCCC
>JAKONH010000620.1 GCA_022702045.1 Spirosomataceae bacterium | reverse complement strand
CTTCCAGAAAAATCATGTTTCCTAGGTAGCTCTCCATGCCAAAATCGAACAGGCTCAGGGGCGGCTTCGGCCGAAAGGCGAAGTTGCCGAAGTGAGCCATGCGGTGCGGATGCTTGTCGGGATTGCTTAACCAGTCGTGCCGGGCTTCCGCCTGATAATGAACGCGCTGAGCCGTCTGCTCCCGAAAACTGAGCCAGCCCAGCACGGCCGCATAAACTAGCAGTGCGGCAATGACCAGCGTCGGTAACCAGACGACCGGACTGGCAAACGCTGTCTGCCGGACATGCCGGGCCAGTAGTCGTTCGGGGGTTGATATAGGCATAGGTTATGTATTTTCTGTCATCAGCATGGTACAAAGTTCGTATCGTTTTTGCAGTGGTATCAGGTCTGGGACCTGACACTACTATATTCTCTAGTATTCCGGTTTTAAGACCAGGGCGTCAGAATCAGCGTTGTTTACAGCGTGTTAGAACCGGTACGTCAGCGTCAGCGTGGTATTGCGTGGCGCGCCGGGGAACAGGCGCAGGTAATTTTGCGCGCCGATCCAGTAAGTGGTGTTCAGCACGTTATTCATGTTCAGCGCCAGTTGCACGTTGCTGCGCGATGGTGTGTAGTATACGGCCAGATCGAACAAAGTGTAGGCTGGCACTTCAAAACCCCGGGTAAACCAGGGCACTTTGCTGCCACTGTACTGCGCGCCAAGACCAATACCCAGATCAGCCAGTGCCGTACCGGAGGCAAAGTTGTAGCGTGTCCAGAGGTTTCCACTATGAATAGGTGTATTCTGCTTGCGGGCACCGATCAGGCTGGCTTCGCGGTCGTTGACGATAATAGCGTTGATATAACTATACGACGCGTTGATTTGCCAGTTGGGGAGCAGGTAACCCGCCAGGTCCAGTTCGAAACCCCGGCTACGTTCGGCCCCGCGCGTTACCAGCAGATCAGGGTTGGTCGGGTCGTTAGCGTTCATCAGCAGGTTTCGCTGATTGATCTCATACAAGGCCGATGTAACATGCAATCGATTGCCCAGCAGATCAGCCTTGACGCCGACCTCCTTGAGATCACTTTCCAGCGGATCGAACGTACTACCCGCCGGAGCCGCTACCGGAATCAGCGTAACCGTATTCGCCTGAGGCTGATAGCCACGCAGGTACGTAGCGTACACATTAACCGATGAATTGACAGCGTACGTCAGGCCAAGCCGGGGCAACAGCGCCGTTTTCGTTACCGTAATCGTACCGGGTGCGCTATAGTTGGTAATGTCTTCGAACCACTCGTTACGCAGGCCCAGCAGCATCGTCAGCCGTTTTACTTTCAACTGCTCCTGTACATAAATAGCGTTAGTCATTGTCAGGGCTGGCTGTAGGGCCGTGCGTACGTTGATGGTGTACTCGTCGGCACCGCGAAGCGTATAGGTCGGATTGTTCAGGTCAAAGTGCGGTACGTTGGGCCGGGGAATAACAACACCCCCCGGTAACGGGCCAGCCACCGTCTGTGTCTGGTAGTTAGCTGCGTTGGCGACGGTATAGCTGTTGGCCACCGAGCCGTCCTTGAGCAGGTAACCCCGCGCTACATTTTGTCCGCCCCCTTTCAGTTTCTGCCAGCGATGCAGGTCGTAGCCGACAACCAAGTTATGACCCAGCGGCCCCGTCTGTCCGGTAAAGTTCAGGTACGCCACCACATTGTCGACGTTCCAGAACTGCCGACGCTGCACGAACTGCATGGCAGCCAGTGACGTAACGGACTGGCCGGCGACGTCGACACCAAAGGCGCCGGTAGTTCTGTGTTCCTGCAACTCTTCCTGCCAGGTCTGTTTCATGTACGACCCGTTCAGACTGATGTGATCGGTAAACCGGTGCGCCAGCGTACCCGTCAGCATCAACTGATTCGACCGAAAATAATCGCTGGCAGCACCCAGATTCAGGCTGATTGGCGTACTGTTCAGATCCGTTTGCCCGGCAACAGCGCCAAAAATGGGTTGTCCCCGGTCTAGATTCCCGTCCATTCGGCTGATGATCAGTTCGGCGTTGATGGCCGTGCGCTCGCTGGGAATGTAAGAGAACGACGGTGAGAACAGCAGCTGATTATTGCGAATTAGATCGCGGTAGCTGCGGGCTTCCTGATACGCCCCGTTGACACGATACAGCAGCGTCTTACTCGCGTTGAGCGGTCCCGTAAAGTCCATTGTACCGCGCAGGGTACTGAAGCTCCCTACGCTCAGGCCAACTTCGCGCCGGGTCGTGGCCAGTGGCTTTTTGGTGACCAGGTTGATACTGCCCCCCGGATCGACCGACGAAAAAGCGGCCGTAGCCGGTCCTTTAATCACCTCCACCCGTTCGATATTGGTCGTCAGCGGCTGCATGAAGTAGTACTGCCGGGTCCGCATCCCATTGACAATCTGTCCTTCTTCGTTCTGACTGATACCTCGGATGGCGTATTGATTGTAGTAACTCGACGGAACCACCCCGCTGATAACTTTCACCGCATCAGCCAGTTGGAAAGCCTGCCGGTCGGCCATCAGCTCTTTCGTCACCGTTCCGATTGCCTGGGGAATATCTTTGTTGAGCGCAGCAATCTTGGTTGCTGAGAAGGAGTATTCACTGTTGTATTCCCGCGTGGCCCGTCCCACGACTTCTACCGTTTGTAGCTCATTGGATGTAGGTATCAACTCAACAACGAATGCAATTGCCCGACCCGCCATCGTCAGCGGTCGATAACCAACGGCAGACACCCGGATCGTGCCTCTTCCTGGTAGTGAAAAATGACCTGTCGAATCCGTCGATGTACCGGTGTTACTACCGGTCAGCTGCACCGACGCACCAGTAATGAAACTACCCGTCACAGCATCGATAACCGTACCCGACATCGTTTGCGCCTGTAGACTGATTGTCAGGAAGAGAAAGAAAAACGTAACTAAGTGCTTCATCAAGTTCTGTTTTGGTAGTATGTAGCCCAGACCTGTATCCACACGGTAGCGGCCACGGCATGGATACAGGTCTGGTAAAACGCAGCAGTCTGTATAGTAGCTTACCGGCTTCCAGACGTAGACATCTGGGCTACGATAATCTCGTACCGGGTCTGTAGCTGCCGAATGTTGTCCCGTGTTTCACGCTGCAAATCCCGCATCTGAGAGGCAGGCAGGTCTTTCAGCGTTGCATCGTGATGGTGTTCGTGTTTGCCGTGCGCGTGGTTATGTTCGTGAGGCATTCCGGGTACTTCCACCAGATTTTCCTCCCACGCTTCGAACGCCGTCTTGATGCTGTCGAGCGTTGCCATACGAGCCACCTTGTCGGGTGTTGACCGCCCGGCCAGCACTGTTTTGATCGAGTCGAT
>JAKONH010000351.1 GCA_022702045.1 Spirosomataceae bacterium | reverse complement strand
GGCTGGGGCAAGAAAATCGATGTGGTCGGCAGCTACAATGCATCGAATACGAATACGCTGACCAGTCAGACGAGTCGCCGGGACAACATTCTGCCGACTACCACGGCAGGCAGCACAACCCGCACCGACTCTGCTTTCGTTACGAATCGCGCCAACAACTCCGACAATACCAACACGAATCACCGCGCGAACCTCCGACTCGACTACCGGCTCGATTCGATGACGACAATTCGGCTTATTCCCAGTGTGTCGTGGCTAAATTCAAGCTACCAGAACAACAGTCAGTCGGCGACGTTCGGGGCGTCCGGCGATACGACCAACACGAGCCGGACCAACTACAACTCGACGGGGTCAGGCTTTACGGGCAACAATACAGCGCTGATCATGCGCAAGTTTCGTAAACGGGGCCGTACGATTTCACTGAACTGGAATACTGCCATCAGCGATCAGGACAATGTGGGTTTCAATATGTCGGTCAACCGATTCAATCGACCCAACACACCCACTTCATCGACAGCGGTATCCACGTCGGCTGTGTCCACATCCGTCAATTCTGGTACAGCCAACGGCGGTCTGTTCGCAACGACCATCGATCAGCTCAGTCAGCAACAAACGCGGTCGATGACAAACAGCATCAACCTGTCGTATACTGAACCGCTGTCGATGCGGCAGACACTGGAGTTTCATTACTTCCTGTCGAACAATCGGAACACCTCCAACCGAACGGTGTTTGACCGGAATACCGAAACACAGCAATATGACCGGCTCAATCAAACGTTGACCAACAACTTCGACAATACGTTCATGACCAACCGGGGGGGGCTGACCTGGCAAACCAACCGACTCAAATATACTTACGCGATTGGTCTCGATGCGCAACAGGCCACACTTCGTTCCGACAATTTGAGCAGGCCCACCGATGTACCGGTAAGTCGGTCATTCAACAATCTGCTGCCTAACGCACTGTTCACGTACAACTTCGCCAAAAATCAGCGACTGCGGTTCAACTACCGCACGCGGGTCAACGCGCCGTCGGTCAATCAGTTGCAACCCGTTCCCAACAACGTCAACCCGCTCAATATTCAGTTGGGGAATCCCGATTTGCAACCAGAATACAGCCACAATCTGAACCTCAACTACAACCGCTTCAACCCGGCTACGTTCCGCAGTATGTTTATGTTTATCAACGCCAGCCGGACCGATAACAAGATCGTCAACTCAACGACATTCAGCAACGCAGGGGCACAGACCACCCGTCCGGTTAACACCGACGGCTACTACACAGTCAGTGGAAATCTGTCGTTGGGTCGGCCCCTCCGCTTCGATGAGCAGCGTGTCAACCTGAATTTAGGCACCAACCTGACGTACAATACCGGTACGAGCTTTGTCAACGAACAGTCCAATCGGTCGCAGAACTGGCTGCTTAACCAGAGTCTCGGCTTCAACACAAATATCAATGACAAACTCGATGTTACCCTGCGGGGCGACATCACGCTTCAATCGGCGAAGTACTCGCTACAGCCCCAGCAGAACACAACCTTTCTGAACCAGACGGCCTCGCTCGATCTGTTTTACCAGCTTCCTTTCCGCTTTACGTTCACCAGCAATGTACTCTTCAGTCATTATGGTGGTAGCTCATCCTCGTTCAGTCAGTCGTTTACGCTATGGAATGCGGCCCTGTCGCGGCAACTCTTCAAGCAGAAGCAGGGCGAACTACGGCTATCTGTGTTCGATCTGCTGAATCAGAATCGCAGCGTCGTGCGGAACGTGACCGACACCTATGTCGAAGAAGTACAGAGTCAGGTACTAACTCAATACTTCATGGTTAGCTTCGTCTACAATCTACGCCGGTTTGTAGCCGGAACAAACGTTCCTTCGTCCCCCTTCGATCAGCAGAACCGGGGCAACCGGGGTAACGGCGGCAATCGCGGCTTCCGCCAGAACGAGTAGCACGCACTGCTTAGACCTGAAAGCTTTTGAAAAACCGTTCAAGTCTGTTCATTAGTTACTGGCCGACGCTTGAAGTACGGCCAGTAACACCCACTTTACAATTTCCTATTGCACCTATAGGCTGATATTAAAATCAGCCCTGTTATGGCATACCGTTTACTAACTAACACCACTGAAAACCAGACTTCTATAAAAAATGGTATAAAAATTTTATATTAAGATTGTGGAATTTAGTCCTCATTTGTTTGGCATTTGTTCCACAGCGCCTTAGTTTTATGAAACCTGACTCGGTTCTAACCGCTTTCTCATGACGAAAAAAATGCTCCTGACGGCGCTAATCGCCGGCTCGTTTGGCATCTGTAAGGCACAATCCGTACCCACCGTTACCGAAAACGTATCCACCGTAGCTGTTTCATCAACATCGGCCGAAACAACAGAAGAAACCTCGTTTTACGAACGCATTCCGCTGGTAAACGACGTCATTAGTTTCGCCAAGCAACACTTATCCATCCGCTATCGCTCGGGTGGCACAACCCGTAAAGGCTTCGATTGCTCGGGTTTCACCCGGTTCTGCTACAGCCACTTCGGCATATCACTTCCCCATTCCAGTGCCGCCCAGGGCAACGTCGGCCACTCGGTCGACAAAGAGGAAGCTCAACCCGGCGATCTGATCCTGTTTAAAGGCCACAGCTCGAAGGGAAGCCGCATTGGCCATGTCGGTATGATTACCGAAGTGGTTGGCAACCAGATCAAGTTTATTCATTCGGCCTGGAACGGGGGCGTTCGCTACGATTACCTGCGTGCCGATTACTACCAGCGTCGTTTTGTTGACATTCGCCGGGTTGCCACTCCGCTGGCCAGCAACGAATCCTAGCAGTAAGAAAGACCATGTAACAGAAGGGGCCGCTTCGACTATCGAAGCGGCCCCTTTGCATCAAATCTGTACGATTACTTACTTCTTGTCGGCGTCATTATACGTTACCTCGCCGAGTTGCAGGCGATTGGCACGGTCGAATAGTTGCAACGCTTTCTTATACGTGTCGTCGGTGTTGTTGACGACCTGGAAAAATTCGTTGTTCTGCCCCGCTTTGTTGCCTTTTTGGTAAACCGACCGGGCTACCAGCGCCTTGATCTGGTTGCGGATATAATTTCTCGAACGCAGATACTCTTTTTCGTTGAACCGAATGCCCTCTGCCGTAGCATCGTCGAGCAGTTTGTTTAATTGCTGATCGGTGATGATTACTGACTTATCGAACTCGGCAAACGGCATCTTCTCCAGCCGCTTCCGATTCTCGTTGGCATAGTCCATTGCAAACTCCCGCACAATGTTTTTGCTGTAGAGCTGAATCAGGTAGTTCGTCTGCCAGGTCGAATCGCGGGGGATGAAGTAATCGGGCGTAATGCCGCCACCACCGTATACAATGCGGCCGTGATCGGTCTTGAACTTCAGTTTCGGATCGTTCCGGATCGAGTCAGCGATGTAGTATTCACCCCGTTTCGAACGCAATTCAAGGTCTTTCTCGTAGTCGCCCTCCTGCCCCATTACGTACGGCTTCTGAATGCTACGGCCGCTGGGCGTGTAGTAGCGCGAAATCGTCAGGCGAAGCTCGGAACCGTCACTCAGTTGAACCGGCATCTGCACCAGCCCTTTTCCGAACGAACGACGACCAGCAATCAGTGCACGGTCATGATCCTGCAAGGCACCAGCCACGATCTCCGACGCCGACGCACTGCCTTCATCGATCAGTACCACCAGCGGACCGGCTTCAAATTGTCCGGCAATGCGGGCGAATGTTTGCCGGTCATAGCGCGTGTCTTTGCCTTTGGTATATACCAGCATTTTGTTGCCCGAGATAAACTCATCGGCCAGGCTCGTTGCCCGATCCATATAGCCGCCGGGGTTGTTGCGCAGGTCCATTAGCAGCTGCGTCATTCCCTTTTCCTTCAACGACGCCAGTGCCGCCTTGAATTCATCGTAAGTTGTTTCCGAGAATCGGTTTACTTTGATATAACCCGTCTTGTTGTCGATCATATAAACAGCATCGACGGAATAGGTCGGGATGCGTTCACGGGTGACGGTAAAGACGCGCGGGTCATTGCTGCCTTTGCGCAGGATAGTCAGTTTCACGGGTGTGCCCCGCTTACCCCGGAGTGCCTTGAAGACCTGCGAATTTTCAATTTTGCCACCCACCAGAGCCGTTTCATCGACCTTGACGATCCGGTCGC
>JAKONH010000347.1 GCA_022702045.1 Spirosomataceae bacterium | reverse complement strand
TTGCATTACTACCTTCACCCGATTTATAACAAGCGATTTGTCCCCACCACAGTTTTAACCTATCGCCATTTAGTATGCAACCGCAACGCAATTACCTGCTAGTCAATAGCTGTATCCGTCTGCTTGTCGCCACATCGGTGAATAGATCGCTATGGCTGTTTGTACTATTATTGGCGAGTCCGGTTGGCGCAACACCAGCCAAAACAGACACAGTCGCTCCTGACTACAAACAAGCCGTCGATTACTGCCTGTTTCGTCAGTACGACCAGGCAGAACCGGCCCTGCTAACCATTATCCGACAAGCCAACCATCCGGCCCGGCAGGCGGCAATCTTTCTGCTGGCTGAAGAGGTATACCTGTGGCGCGGGCAGTATACTCAGTACGTCGCGCTGTCCGACTCGCTGGGATATCGGGGCTACAACTACGGATTGGCCCAACGGATGCGCTCCCAGCCGGCGATGGTGCTAACACTGCCCGACAGTGTCCACCAGTCGTTTAGGCTACAGAAGCGCGGGCACGTTGTCGTAACCCTGTTCGTCAACGGTCGCCCCAAACGATTTCTGGTCGACACGGGTGCCCAGCGAACCATGCTCTCGACCCGCCTAGCCACCGAACTTGGGTTAGCTACGCTTGTCGACGCCAAGGTTGGCAACTCCCTGGGGCAGTCGCTCCCATCGTCTATTGCCCTGCTGGATTCAATCCGGTTTGGGTCGTTACAGGTCAACCATATTCCGGTTTTTGTCCAGTCGCTGTGGGGCTTCAATGTCGACGGGGCGTTGGGCTGGGATATTCTCCGCCACTTCCGAACAACCATTGACTACGTCAACCACACCATTACGCTGACAAATCCGGCGGGACCAGTTAGCTCGGTTCCGAATCTGCTGGGCGGCAGTCGACCATTGTTACAGGTACAGAACAAGACAGGGGGCTACATGACCCTATTCTGCGACACGGGTGACAACGGACAAGTCATTCTGACGCCACAAGGGAAGGCAAAACTAACCGACGGTCGACCCGGCTACACTTTGGGCCTTGACCTCGGTTTTGGTGGGCGTATGCGCCTGCGCCGTACCAACGCCATGAAACGGTTTACCATTCAAGCCGACGGGCACGCGCAGCAGCTACGCAAACAATCCGCCGAACTGCCGTCGGAGGTGATTAGTGGCGTATTGATAGACGGTCGAATTGGCAGCGGTTTCTTCCGGCACGGCCAGCTCACCCTCGACCCAGCGCAGAATCGCTACGGCTATCAACCAGTGCAGCGACCGTAAACCGACAGGGATGAGATCAACAGGGTATTTGACCACAACCTAACAACCCGGCATCACTACCCTTTTTCTGCACCGGATAAACGGCATTCGCGCCCACTTTCTGCCCCGTTAGCACGGATAGCCAACCTGCTTTACTGCTAAAATTTGTAAATTTTAGGAGCGAAATGCGCTAAGTATGACGTATTGACTAAAAAATTGGGTTTTGTCTCTTTGGCTTCCTGATTAACCCTACGTCGGCCCTGTGATACATTACTTCTGCTCAACAGCCCTATGGATTTAATCCGTTCTGCCTTACGCAAACCGATCACGATTCTGGTTCTGGTGGCGAGCCTGTTCTTCTTCGGAATCAATGCCGTTCGCAACATCAAGATCGACATTTTTCCGAACCTGAACTTACCCGTTATCTACATCTCTCAGCCATTCGGTGGGTACACGCCCAACCAGATGGAGTCGTTCTTCGGTAAGCAATACGTCAACCTGCTCCTGTATGTGTCGGGGGTAAAGAGTATTGAAACCAAGAACATTCAGGGGCTGACGCTCATCAAATTGTCGTTCTACGAAGGCACCAACATGGCGCAGGCTGCGGCTGAGGTATCGGCTTACTCCAATCGGGCGCAGGCCATCTTTCCGCCCGGCTCCCAGCCGCCGTTTATTCTCCGCTTCGACGCATCGACGCTGCCGGTCGGGCAGTTGGTACTGAGCAGCCCGAAACGGACCAACAACGAACTACAGGATCTGGCTAACGTCTACGTCCGGGCAGGGTTCAGTTCGATTCCGGGGCTGGTAGCCCCCGCGCCCTTTGGCGGTAACTCGCGTACCATCGTGATCCGGGCCGATCCCGAACTGATGCGCTCACACAACCTGACCCCCGATCAGCTGGTAGCCGCCCTGCGCGTCAACAACCAGGCAACACCGGCGGGTAACGTGCGTGTCGGCGACCTTAACTATTTCACCCCCGCCAACACAACGATCCGCAACCTTCGGGATTTCGACAATATTCCGCTTTACACCGGCGGGGTACAGAACCTGTATCTAAAAGACGTAGCCACGGTCGAGGATGGAGCCGATATCACACAGGGCTATGTACTGGTCAATGGGAAGCGATCGGTTTATTTGCCCATCACCAAATCGGCCGATGCCTCGACCTGGGAAGTGGTACAGAACCTGAAAGCGGCCCTCCCCAAATTCCAGGCGCTATTGCCCGAAGATGTCAAGCTGACCTACACTTTTGACCAGTCGGTTTACGTCATCAACTCGGTGGAAAGCCTGCTGACGGAGGGTGCCATCGGTGCCATCCTGACGGGGCTGATGGTACTGCTCTTTCTCGGCGATCTGCGGGGTGCACTGATTGTTATCATCACCATTCCAACTTGTATTATCTCGGGTGTCCTGTTTCTGTCATTGTTCGGACAGACGATTAACATCATGACCTTGTCGGGGCTCTCGCTGGCCATCGGTATTCTGGTCGATGAATCGACGGTAACGATCGAGAATATCCACCAGCATATGGACATGAACAAGCCCAAAGCGCTGGCCATCTGGGACGCCTGTAAAGAGATCGCTTTCTCCAAACTGCTGATTCTGTTCTGTATCCTGGCCGTATTTGCCCCCGCTTTCACCATGACGGGTATTCCGGGCGCGCTCTTTTTACCCCTGGCCCTGGCCATCGGCTTCTCGATGATTACCTCCTATGTCATGGCCCAGACGCTGGTACCAGTATTGGCCAACTGGATGATGAAGGAGCATAGCCACGGAAAGAGCGGCCACGTAAACGGTACGAATCTGAACGGAAAACACGCCCCCGACAACAGCCATGCAAATGGTCACGTCAACGGAAAGAACGGCGTCGTTACGATGACCGGCAAAAATACCAACGATGAAATCTTGGCCCAAAAACAACAACTGGCTCATCGAAAGGACCTGGATAACGACGGGAAGATCGGGCTGTTCGAGCGAATCCGGATTCGCTTCGTCCGGTTCATCAATCGAGCGCTCCCCTACCGCCGGCCCATCGTATTGCTCTATGTAGTCGGGGCGCTGGGGCTGGCTGGGCTGCTGATCTCGCTCATTGGGCGCGACGTATTGCCCAAAGGCGACGCAGGCCAGTTTCAGGTCCGACTTCGCTCGCCGGACGGCACCCGACTGGAAAAGACCGAAGCAACCATGCTCAAAGCCCTCGACGTACTGAATGGTATCGTCGGCAAGGAGAACATCGAAATATCGTCGGCGATGGTAGGGATGCACGGGTCGCAGTTTTCGACCAGCCCGATCTATCTGTTCATGGCCGGCCCGCAGGAAGGCGTTTTGCAGGTCAGTCTGAAACATGACTACGACGCTGACATGGATGCGCTGAAAGACGAATTCCGGGCGGGTATGCACAAGGCGCTACCCGATGTGAAGATGTCGTTTGAGCCTATCGAATTAACCGAAAAAATTCTGAGTCAGGGCTCGCCAACGCCAATTGAAGTGCGACTCTCCGGTAAGAACAAAAAGCAGAACGAGGAATACGCCAATAAGCTCATTACCAAACTACAGGAGATTTCGTACCTGCGCGACGTACAGATCGGTCAGTCGACCAAGTACCCGACTATCGACGTCACCATCGATCGGACGCGGGCGTCTCAACTGGGCACCGACGTATCAACAATCTCCCGCTCGCTCATTGCGTCGACCTCGTCGTCGCGTTTCACCGAGAAAAACGTCTGGATCGATCCGAAGTCAGGACAGAGCTATAGCGTGCAGGTACAGATTCCGGAGAATCAGATGAGCAGCGTCGACGATATTCGCGAAATTCCGGTATCGCCCAATACCAACCGGCCAGTACTTGGCGACGTAGCGACGATCCAGAAAGGCGTAACCTACGGCGAAAACGACAACCTGGGTGCCATTCCGGTGCTGTCGGTAACGGCGAACCTGAACGACATGGACCTGGGCACAGCCGCCCACGACGTGCAGAACGCCATCAATTCGCTGGGTGAACTACCCCGCGGTCTGACTGTCAAACTACAAGGCTTAAGCGAAGTACTGATCGACACGCTGGATAGCCTGCAAACCGGGCTGCTGACGGCCATCGTGGTTATCTTCCTAATGCTGGCGGCCAACTTCCAGTCGTTCAAAGTATCATTGGTTGTATTGTGTACCGTTCCGGCGGTACTCGTCGGTTCGTTGGTACTGCTCATGCTGACCGGCTCGACACTGAATCTGCAATCGTACATGGGCATGATCATGTCGGTCGGCGTATCGATTTCCAACGCCGTGCTGCTGGTCACCAATGCTGAAGAGCTGCGACTGAAAAACGGGAATGCCTTACAGGCAGCCCGTGAAGCAGCTTCCGTCCGGCTCCGCCCTATCCTGATGACCAGCGTGGCGATGGTGGTTGGTATGATTCCGATGGCGTCTGGCCTGGGCGAAGGGGGTTCACAGGCAGCACCACTGGGCCGGGCCGTTATCGGCGGCCTGATTGCGTCTACCTTTGCAGCCTTATTCATTCTGCCGCTGGTGTTCGCCTGGGTGCAGGAAAAAACCACCACCGAGTCAGTATCGCTCGATCCTGAAGATAAAAACAGTAAGTTCTATATTCCCGCAACGTATGAATCGGCTACCCAAAAAGACATGGTCTAGTTTGCTGGCGGCAGGCAGTATTATTTTGTTCAGTTCGCTATCCGGCTGCCAGTCGTCTGAAGGAAAAGAAGAACGAGAGAAGAAAGCCGAGGAAGCCAAAGTCGTCGAAGGACCAGCAAGCGTTGAAACCTTCGCCCTTCAGCGCGGTAAACTGGCCTCAGCCCTGCGCATTCCGGGCGAACTGGTTGCCTACCGTGACGTCGACATTTACGCCCGTGTGACCGGATACATCAAGCAGCTAAATGCTGACGTTGGCTCGGAAGTGAAACAGGGGCAGTTACTGGCGCAGGCCGAAGCGCCCGAACTCAATGCACAACTGGCCTCAGCTGAGTCGAAACTGAAAGCACAGGAAGCGCTGTCGATTGCCAGCCGGGCCAACTACGCGCGGGTAGCCGAAGCCGCCAAAAACCTGCCCGGCGCAGTCTCTAAAAACGATATCGATCAGGCGCTGGCCCGACAAAACGCGGACCTGGCTCAACTGGCAGCGGCCAAATCGGCCTACCGCGAAGTCGCCGACCTGCGTCAGTACCTGCAGATCCGCGCGCCGTTCGACGGCATCATCAGCGCCCGTAACGCCAGCACCGGCGCGTACATCGGGCCGGCAGGTAAAGGTTCTGAGTTTCCGCTGTTCGTCCTGACGGAGCAACGACGACTGCGTCTGGTGATTTCGGTACCGGAAGCCTACACGGGCTACGTGAACACAAACGACCGGGTTTCTTTCAACGTCCGTGCGTTCCCCGACCGCAACTTCAGCGGACAGGTGAAACGTGAAGCCGGTGCACTCGACAAGAAGCTGCGCTCCGAGCGTGTCGAGGTCGACGTGATGAACAACGACCGGAAACTGCTGCCGGGCATGGTCGCCGAAGTAAATGTACCGCTACCGACGAGCAACAACGCGCTGATCGTACCGAAGTCAGCGATCATCAATTCAACGACGGGTGTCTTCGTCATCCGAATCAATCAGCAAAAAGCCGAGTGGGTACCCATCAAGCGTGGTCTGGAAGCCGACGAGAAAGTAGAAATTTTCGGCCCACTTAAAGAGGGCGACAAACTTGTCGCCGAAGCCACCGAGGAAATCCGCGACGGCTCTCCGGTTAGCGTAAGGTAGAGACGCAACCCTTTGCGTCTCAGCACGCGGCAGCAACACCGTCCGGATGCAATACCGTCCGGCAGCAACACCGTCCGGATGTAGAGACGCGAAGGATCGCGTCTCTACATTTACTCACACGAATAGTCAAACGTCTGCCGGTTCTTTTTACTGATGGGAGTCGGGACACTGGATTGATAAAGCAGCGCCGTCTGTTCGCGCGTGGTCAGTTTGTTACCGGCGTCGTAGGTAAGGGCAAAGGTGCTGTTTTCGCGCATGTCGGCCCGGCTGCCGTCGCTGTTGAGGTTGTACGACAGCAGCGCGGTGGGTGCCAGTTGATGCCAGAACCGA
>JAKONH010000343.1 GCA_022702045.1 Spirosomataceae bacterium | reverse complement strand
CATCAATCAACTACTTTGAAAAAAGTGAAACGGCGATGTAAAGAACGATGATGAGCGGGATGGCCGCGAACTGCAAAAATAAGAGGAGTAGCGCGGAAGCCAGCAGAAAACTGAATTTCGTGCGGTTATCGGCCCAGCGAAACGATTTGAATTTGAGGGCGAGCAAAGGAATCTCTGATACCATGAAAAAAGAGAAAGCTATGAGTGCGCCCAGAAATATGTCGTTTTTCCAGAGCCCATCGAATTGGGGCTGATAGCGCTCCATAAGTGGAAAAGCGGCAATTAAAAGAGTGTTAGCGGGGACTGGGACACCGATGAACTGATCACTTTGCCGTGTATCAATATTGAATCTAGCTAATCGTAGCGCAGCCAAGACCGCAATCAAAAAGGCGCTGTAGGAAATAACGCCCAGATTTTGAAACCACATCAGTTGAAACACGATAACGGACGGCAGCACGCCAAACGTGACGACGTCGGCCAGCGAATCAAGCTCTTTGCCAAACGGCCCGGAAACTTTTACCAGCCGGGCGACAAACCCGTCGCCGAAATCGAGAACCCCCGCCAGTAGAATAAGCCAGGCGGCCTTGTCGAGATGACCGCGCATGGCCAGTACGATACCGATGCAACCGCACAGCAGGTTGCCACAGGTCATGGCATTGGGCAAATGACGAAGTAGCTTCATGGCCTGACAAAAGGGTTTGACCGTTTCTCCTGACCAATCGTGGTGGGTCCGCCGTGGCCTGCGTATACGGTGTAGTCGTCGGGAAGGGTGTAAAACTCCGTCCGGATGCTGTTGACCAGATCAGCGTGATTGCTGTAGGGGAAATCTGTTCGGCCGATACTACGCTGAAACAGAACGTCGCCCCCGACGATGTAGCGTTCGGCGTGATTGATGTAGGCAACGTGGCCCGGTGCATGACCCGGTACGAAGACGACGTCGAGCACGATGCTGCCAAACCTGATTTGATCGCCCTCTTTGACGTGTGCGTCAATTTCTGACGGTTCGTAACCCCGCAGCCCAAATACGGCGCAACGGGTTGGTACGTCATTAAAGATTACCTGATCCAGTTCGTGCAGATACGCCTTTACGTTGTACTTGCGCTTCACATACGCCACACCAAACACGTGATCGAGGTGTGCGTGCGTTAGCAACAGGTAGCGTACGGTCAACTGATGGCTGGTAATAAACTGGCTCAACGCTTCTTTTTCGGCCTGCTCGTAACAGCCAGGGTCGATGATAACGGCATCACGCGTTGTGTCGTCGGCGATGACATAGGTATTCTCGCTGAACGGCGAAAATTCAAACGCTTGGATCATAGGCGGGGGCGGTTTACGGTATTTTGTTTACAGTTTTCAGGGCGTGTCGACGATCAATTACGGTCAGTAGCAGACAGCTTGAAAACCAAATACTGAAAACCGTGAACTGGTTTTACAAAAGTAGAAACACGGTCGGTTTTTTGCGCAGATCGGGCACGTTTGCTTTCCACTCGCGGATGCTCATTGTGCGAACGAAGGCGTCGGGGGCGGTTAGGTTACTGGCAACGCATAGACGCGTGTTGGGCTGACAATGCGCAACGATGTCGGCGAAGAGTGCATCATTACGGTAAGGTGTTTCCATGAAAATCTGAGTCTGCTGCCGCTGTTGCGCTTCTTTTTCCAGATGGCGAATCGAGCGTCCCCGGTCCTGCTTGTCAATGGGCAAGTACCCGTGGAAGACAAACGACTGACCGCTTAGGCCAGACGCCATTAGTGCGAGCAGAATGGATGAGGGGCCGACCAGCGGCTCGACTTTCCAGCCCAGGCTGTGAGCAAACCCAACGATAACCGAACCCGGATCGGCGACACCGGGGCAGCCCGCTTCCGATAGCACCCCTGCGTTCCGTTTGCGCTCCATCAGTTCCTGAATCTGCCGACGCGTATCGGCTGGAGGGGTGTCTTTGTCAAGCTCGAAGAAAGTCGTTTCATCGATGACCCGGCTGGTTTTCAACCCGCTGATGAACCGACGGGCTGAGCGAACGTTTTCCACGAAATACGCATCGGTCGTTTCGATAATGTCGCGGACAACGGGTGGCAGGACCGTAGTCGCCGTGTCGTCGGCCAGTAGCGTAGGAATCAAATAAAGTGTTGGCATTTTTCTATGGTTATAGCGTTGGATAGTTGTAAAGCATCAGTCCATCTGGCTGTTGATCGTGCGGTAATAACTTTGTGACTATCCAACGCTACGATTTTACAACTCACCTTCTATAAACTTCATCAGCGCAGTCACAAATTCATCGGGCTTCTCTGCTTGTACCCAGTGACCAGCGCCTTTGATCGTCAGCACTGTCGAATGCGGAAACATCAGCTGAATAGCCGGAATGTCGGCGTCAGTGATGTATGGCGACTCGCTACCCCGAATGAATAGGGTAGGGGAGGTGACAGTTGTCGTGTCGGTCAGGTCACCGCCGATTCCATGCAATTCCCGCTCGATCAGCGGCAGGTTGATACGCCAGGCGAATTGACCCTGTTCGTTACGATACAGGTTTTTGAGCAGAAACTGCCGTACCGCCAGCGACGGTTCATACTGACTCATGATTTTATCAGCCTCGTTACGGCTCTTCAGGGTCGTCAGGTCGATGGCGTTGAAACCGCGAATAATGTCGGCGTGATGAATCGGGTAAAACTTAGGTGCGATGTCGACTACAACTAGTTTGCGAAACGTACTGGGGTAGTTCATCGCATACTGCATGACGGTTTTGCCGCCCATCGAATGGCCGACCAATATGGCGTCATTCAGACTATGGTCAGTCAGAAATCCGCGTAGATCGTCGGCCATACCCACGTAGTCGTGTTCGGTCGTGTGGGGTGATTGCCCGTGGTTGCGTTGATCGACTAGAAACACGCGGTAGCCCGGTTCGGCGATCGCTTTGCTAATGGTAAGCCAGTTGTCGGACGAACCAAACAGGCCGTGCAGAATGACGATGGCCGGACCTGTCTCGCCGACCTGGCGATAATATAAGTTCATAGGCAGAAGAAATGCAGGGCAAAGCTAGCTGGAGCGACCGGAAATCGAAAACCAGGCTTCGGCGTTCGTTACTGCACGTAAACGACTCGTTGGCGTTTGGGTACTAATGTGCCGAAGGGATGAAGCGTAAACCCATTTTCTTTTGCCATGTTCTCGAATACATCGGTGGCTTCGGGCGACACGGCAATCAGCAAGCCCCCTGACGTTTGCGGATCGGCCAGTACGTACCGTTGATTTTCAGTCAGGTCAGCAATTTTATGGCCGTAGCTGGCCCAGTTACGACTCGTGCCGCCGGGGTAACTTTTCTGCGCCAGATACGTGTCGACAACCGGTAGTTTTGGTACCCCGTCATAGTCGATCTCCGCACTTAACCCCGATCCTTCGGCCATCTCAGTAAGGTGGCCCAGCAGGCCGAAGCCAGTTACGTCAGTCAGCGCTTTCACGTAAGGTAACGTGCCCAGTACTGCGCCGAAACTGTTCAATTGCGCCATTTGGGC
>JAKONH010000332.1 GCA_022702045.1 Spirosomataceae bacterium | reverse complement strand
TCACTCTGTCGCTGCTGCTGTACGGCATCAGCCGTTGTCGGGTTTTCCCCCCTTGCCAGAAAAGCGGCTACACTGCCGGGCAAGGGGGGAACGCCCGATAGATCGTTTCCAAAGGCGACATAGGCATTCGCCGATAGGTTGGCCGTGACAGGATCTGTATGTACATCGAGCAGCGTGGCTTGCATTCTGGTGCCGTACGGGTCGCCCAGCTTGACATGCCAGTTATGCGGATCGAAATACGCCCGGATCGGGACCACTAAGGCAACACTCATAAATTTTCCGCTGACGTCGGCGTTGAACACGTAACTTTTCTTGGCTACGTCGTGGACGAACTCGGCGTCGGCCCGCACCATCGCATTGTTGGGAGTGGTCAGTTCGCCGTCGGTGTCGAGCACGTTAGCCTTGCCCAGCAGGCTGAAGCGGCTCAGTGAACTACCGTTGAAACTGGCTTCTACTTCGACCAGGGAGCTTAGCAGGTGCCGGTCAGCAAGGGCTAGGTAAACGCCCGCTTTGATGCCCCAACCTCCCTGTTGTGGCCGGTAGCTGACACCCGAATTGGTATAGCCGGGTGTGGGATTCGGCGGTGCTGTTTTGCTCGTAATACTCGTCGGTACGATCCAGTTGGCCGGGGCCATATTGTAATAGAACCCACCTTTGAAACCACTCAGTACCAGCGGAGTCGGTGGGGCGACTGGAATGCCGCCCGCCCCCAGGTTAACGCTGGCATCAGCGTAGGCATAATAGAACGCATTGACTTTGCCGAACTGCACCGTTGCTTCGACGGTTGCGAGGGCCGGAATTTTTACCTGCCCTACGCCCCGGAAGCCATTTCCGTACGTATTGTCGTTGTAGTACAGGTCGATAGCTGCACTGACTTCGCCGGCCCCGAAGCCGCCTTTGATGGCGAAACGGCTTGGGTAAACACCACCGAACGCAGGTTTGGGTCGTTTGCCATCGAGCGTAATCTTGCCCAGAATCTGTACGAAACCGCTGGCCTGCATAATGTTGGCCGATGCTTCACCCAGTGATACGTACGCGCCTAGTTCGACACCCATCCCATTGACGTTGGCAACGGCCCTGGGCGGAGCAATTTCAATGGGAAAACCGGCCAGTCCTCCGTCGTTGCCGGAGGCTGCTCTAGACCAGTCCGGGTCGGGGGCGTCGGGGGCAAACGGGCCACCACTGCGCGCGCCCGGTGCTGGCGTGGCAGGGGGGGTATCCTTGAAAATACCGCCGACCAGTTTCCAGCTACCCGGATTGAGATAAACGCCACCACCACTGGCTGATCCCGGCCTGTTCTGATTCGAGACGGTAAAATTCTCGAAGTATAGATTGGGCAATACTAGTGGTACGACAGCCGGCAGGTTACTCGTGTTGAGCAGTATTCTACCGTTCAGCTGCATGTCCATCACCGGGTTACTGTTTTGCAGGCCCACCAGAATATGCGATGTCTGGTCCAGGTTCATGTCGGCGGCCCAGAGTGGTATTTTGTAGCCACCCTGTTTCGGCTGAACAATAAACTGGAGGTTTTTCAGGTTGTCGCGCAGGGTAGTGGTATACGTGAAATAGTCGGTGCTGATCGGAAACTGAAGTTTACCATTCATGCTACCCCGCTCGAAGCGGTTCTGCACGAACAGAATCTCGAAGTCGTCGATTGAGAAGCCCCAGTTACCCATGGAACCCACAGTGTAATCGAGCAGGGGATTGGTAGCCGGGGTGAGCCGGCCGGTAAACTCACCACTTGCAAAGAGGCAGTTTTTAGCCGCAAAGCTGACCCGGTTGCCGCTCTGTCCAGCAAACGATTTGGGTAAATGAACTTGTAATTCGTTGATATACAAACCCTTAAACGTCAGCCCGCGCTCGCCGGTATATTCGGTAGGGGGCGCAAATGTGGGCGAGTTGCGCAGGTCGGAATGGTCGTACTGTACGTTGACGCCCTTGAGTGTGAATCCGGTCAGTGGCGCCAGTGTAAATGCGGGGGGTAACTGTACGTCGGCGACCCAGTCGGCCCATTTGGTGAAGTCGGTAGTGAGGGTTGCCGTCACGTCGCCGGGCTGTACGTTGCCGTTGCCGTCGTCTAGTTGCAGCATGCTGCTGCCGAGGTTCAGCGCCAGTTCGCCGTGGATACGTTTTAGCCCGTCGGCTGCGGTCAGTTCGGCGAAGGTACCGGTAGGGCTGGCAGTTGCGAGGTTACCTGTCTTGAACGTAAGCGGGGTGTATGGGACGGTAAAGTCTTTGAGCAGATAGAGCAGCGCGTTGGTTGGGACGAGCCGGTTAGGGTCCATGCAGATACCTACGCCGGCCAGCGCGAGGTACGAATTCGCTTCAGGCATCTCCATGTTGACGACCATACCCATGTCGGCCCCGCTGGGTGTAAACCGCATGTAGTTGATGCCAATCAGGCCACTGCCCGTGTCGTAGCCCAGCGGCAGCGGTACTGCCACCGCTGCTTTACCCTGATCATAAAGGTTATTTTTCAGGTTTTCCACGTAGGTCTGAAGGGTATTGCCGCTCAGCGTTCTCAGATCACTTAGTGTTGCCGACCCCAGATCGATGCCCGGCATGCGAAAGGCTTCGTTGATACCGTTGGCATAGCCTGCAATTACCTGTTTGCCTGCGTTGATCTGAATGGTGGTAAACGACACGCGTACCGGTACACCGTTCCACCGGATGCGCCCTTTGCCGGTATACCCCCCGCCGTCGGCCGCGATGTCGTCGATAGTCAGGTCGAACTTGCCGATTGTAACGGTTTGGTTTCGGTAGTTACCCGCCACGGGCGCATTGTCGGCGGGGGGCATCACATCGGAGCAGGGGCTTACGCCCGGCACAACGGCTTTCAGCGTCCGTAGCGGACCCGTGGGAAGCTGCGGGCGTGTTGGTGTCTGTGCCAGTGCGGGCGTTGCAGGCGGTGCGGCCGCGTCGCGGGTCGTGAAGGTGCAGTAGTTGCTGCGCCCCTGATTCTGAAAAACCGTTCGGCCATCGGGATCGCGGGCAATAACCCGCCAGGCGTACTGCCCTTCGCTGAGTGGAGGTTCGGCTATCCCGTACATAAAGGAGGTTGTCGTCAGGTCACGTTCGATAAACGGGTTGCCGACGCGTCGATCGATGGCATTGTTGATGGCATCGTTGGGGTTCTGGCCGGGCGGTACCTTCACCAGGTAAAAATCGTAGGCTAGGCGTGCACCACCGATGTTGCCAATGGGTGGGGTCCAGCTAAACAGCGTCTGATTGGGTTCAGTCGGTCGGATGAGCAGGTCGCGTCCGCAGGTCGGCTGAACAAGGCGGGGCGGTTCGAGGTAAGCGATCGTAAGGGCGGTACAGCCCCGGTATGGCGTCCCGATGGGTTGGCCATTGTCGTAGCGGTACGCCAGCAAGCATAGGTCGTAGCTTCCTGGCGGTAGCAGCCCCGTCGTCAGGATCTGCGTTCGCGTCGCGTTGTCGGCTCCGGCCACTTCCAGATTTTTCCGGTCCAGGTAATCCTGATTGCCTTCGGCCAGCGTAAACCGTTGCGACTGCCCCGGCTGGAGGTCAATAGGGCGGGCCGGCCGGTAAGTAGGGGAGGTATAGACCCGGACACCGTTAGTCCGGCCTGTCAGTTCACCGCGTAGCATGAGCGTTACCGCCTGCCGCGACGTATTCGTCAGTATGATGGCATTCCGGTCGGCAAACTGTTCCTGATAGTCGTACAGGTACGGACTGTAGGGGGGCGGAATCAGCACCTGCACCGACACCTGCGCGTATGTCAGTTGCCGGGCGAGCAGAGCGAGAAGTAAAAGAATGACTGGTTTCATAATGAGTAGGAGTTGGGTGGTGCGACGAAGGAGCCAAGAAGGTGCCAGCCAGGTACGGTATTGACGGCTGCTGGTGCTCATTCTGTCTTTGTTTCTCGGTCGGCGTCCGGCTGCGAATGCCTTAAAACGACAGGCCGTAACCGACCTGCCCGAAGAGCTCGGTGACGTTGCGGGTCTGTACAATCTTGTCCTGGTTGATGGTGCTGGCGATACTCAGGCTGAACTCGTGGGTTCCCGCCGGGCGGTAGCGACCACTGAGCCGGGTGCGGAGTGTGTAGCCGTTGGCCGCGCCTTCGTAAAAATTCTGGTAGTAGTTGCCGCTCAGCGACGTGTTGATTTTGCCCTTGTCGAAGCCCTTGCTGGCCTGTACTGTGGCGCCGAATGACTGCGTGTTATAGCCCGGCACGAAATTGCGAATGGCCGACAGGCCGGGTGTAATCGACAGCCGTTCTTTCGGGCGTGTATAGGCGTAGGTCAGGTTTGCCAGAATACTGTTAAAATCCGTACGGACCTGCGAGATGGTGTTGACGTCGTTGGCGTTCTGGTAGCTGACAAAGGCCGACAGGGTATGCTGTACGGTCTCACTACTGAAAAACAGGCGCGGGGCCACGATTAGACTTTGATTGACCTGTTGAATTTTGAGTGTATCGATGATCCGTTCGGTACCACGCTGCGAGGTGCCGTAGTTCGAATAGCTCATCAGCATACTGAAAACCTGACTGGGCTGAAACGTCACGTTAGCTGACCCGATCTGCCGTGTCGTGGTCGTCGGGCGCAGGTTGCTGACGTTATCCTGCTGGTAGCCGTAACTCCCGCTCACCTGCACCTTGCCATCCAGCAGTACAAGCGAAGGGCTGACGGTGATCTCGCGCAGGTCGTTGTTGAAGAAGTACGCGCCCATCGACTGGTATTCCGCCGAAATCTGCCGTACCTGTAGCTGCATCGTCAGCAGGGTCGACGAAAAGTTCAGACTGCTTTCCCCCGCATAGCCTACCTGTGTGCCGGTGCGGGGTACGATGAACGGCCGCAACCAGGGTGCCTGATCGAGTACATCGGTGTTTTCCGATCGTCGGACGTCGCGTGTGTACGCACTAATCCCCAGATTGGTCGTCCAGGTGAAATGCTTTAAAAAGGTGAGCTGCGACGACAGGCCCACGACGGCGTTTTCGTCGGGAGCGATGCGCGTATTGGCCGGAAACCGAAGCGAGCCAATATTGTCTTTCGCCCGGAAATAGATTAGATCGATAAAGCTGTCGGCCGTACCGAAGCCGACTTTCACGGCGTATCCCGTACGCTGAAAACGGGGGGCGGGCAGAGGTACATCGGCCAGTACGAATCGAAGCGAATCGGCGGGTTGTGCTTTTTCGAACTGCCCGTACATGGCTGCCAGCCGCAGTTTACCCGGCGTCAGTTCGATACCGCCACCCAGAAAAAGCCGCCCCGCCAGGGTGTAGGGCGAAAACGTCAGGTTGCGATAACCCGCATGGACTCGAATCCATTTGTAGTACGGGCTCATGCCGAACTGCTGATACGGCCCCGTAAGCGACCGCGACTGGTTGTTGATCAGTACATAGATCGGCAGGCTGATACCGTAGATCGAAAGGGTGGGCGAGCCGCTGATCGTCCACGCTAATGGATCGAGTCGTTCACGACCCTGCACATTGTTGTAGCCGTCGACGGTGATGTTCAGCGCCCCCGAAATGGCAAACGGCTTCTGTTTGCCCAGGCTACCCAGATCCTGCCCGTGACTAACCGGCGCGCCGATCCATAGCCCCAGCAGTAGCGCTCCGACAGACAGTCCAGCGCGGAGAGGATAAACAGGTCGCATCACTTCAGGATAGGTGAGGCAAGCTGAATAACCATCTGCCGCCGACTGGTCGATGTTTCATTGAAGACATCGAGGGTGACCGACTGGGCGCCCGTGTATTTATAGGCGGGTGGGGTTTCGAGTGCCGATGTCTGCCCCGATCCGTAGTACCACTTGTAGCTGGTTGCGTCTTTCGACTGATTGATGAGCTGTATGTACGTACCGTCCGCCCGGTTTACGGTTTGATAGGTAAAGAGCGAATAGGGTATGGGTGGGCGAATGGCGACTGCTTTCCGGACGGTCGCGGTGCCCCCCGGTCCCGTAGCCGTCAGCTCCACGACGTACCCGAGTCGGCTACCATTGACGAAGGGAGACGCACTGGCAAACAACTGACTCGGACTGACGTCAGTCGCAGTTCGGTACAGCGGAGAGGTGCCCGAATAGCCGGTCATCAGCTTCCACGAGTAACTCGTTGCGTTGGTCGACTGATTTTGCAGCACGATGGCGCAGGGGGCGATACAGTTGTCGTTCTGAATCAAGAAATTAGCTGCTGGAGGGGCGTCTTTGATCGTAACAGTCTGGGTGGTTGAGCCACTCTTGCCCTGGTCCCCGTTCGCGGTAAGCCTGACCGTGTACGTACCGCCTTTCACATAGGTATGCTTCGGGCTGGCGTCGGACGAAGTGGCGCCATCGCCAAAGTCCCAGGCGTAGGTGTTGCCGTAAGTCGACTGGTTGGTGAAGCCGATTTCACAGGCCGCTGTGCAGTTGTTGTTCTGCACAGTAAAGGCGGCTACTGGCGTCGGGCTCTGGAGGGATATTGTAAGAGTTGTGTCGGACTGCTGACTTTCCTCACCTATGACGGTCAGTTTGATGGCGTAGCTCCCCCCCTTGATATAGGTATGCTGGGGCGTTTCGAATGTCGACGTGGTCCCGTCGCCAAAGTCCCATCGGTAGCTGACTGCATATTGGGAGAGGTTGGTGATACCCGGATCGCAGGGAGCGGTACAGCCTGGATTGGTCAGTCGGAAACTGGCTTTGGGCAACAGGGGGGTGGGCGCTTTGGTCTTACAGCCAGCTAAAAGCAACAGGCTGATCAACAGGGCGTAGCCTGTACGAGAGGAAGTAACGGTAATGACGTTCATGGCCTGGGGTGAGAAACTAATACGGTTGTAAAATTCTCACTTGGCCGTACGGAGGACAATAACCCTTTACACCCACTGAGGAAGTGGTAAAACCAGGTAGGAGATTGCAGAAAAGGACTTACTTTGCTGACCAACAGCGTTCACCTACATCAGGCGGGATCATGAGAAAACGACTCTCACGACTAGTAAGTGCATTGTTGCTGCTGGCAGGCTCGGGCAATTGGCTCTGGGGGCAGGTACCATTCATGCGATTCGACCAGTTAACGGAGTCCGACGGGCTACCCGGTGGGGCCGTTTACAGCATTACCAAAGATCAGCAGGGATTTATCTGGTTCGGTACGCGCCGATGTCCGGTTCGCTACGACGGATCGTCGTTCCGGCCGTTTCTGCTACCCGAAACCTACCTCGTTACAGGGATGGCTGCCGACTCGGCTAACCGGATGTGGCTGGCTAGTGACCGTCGGGGTATCTGCCGCATTGAGCCGAACGCCCTGCGACTGACGCCCGTAGCGAATACCGCTACTACTACAGGCCGTTTTTATCGTAGTAAGCACAACGAAGGCTGGTATGGCGATACGAGCGGTATCGGTCGGATCAATCTGCGAACGGGCGTCGTACGGCATTATGACCTGCGACCGACGACGTACCGGGGTATCAAGGTGCAGGATTTTCTGGAGGATAGACATCAGACACTCTGGGCTGTTAGCAGCGATAACGGGCTCTTCCGGTTCGACCACCGGGCCAACCGGTTCATCTGCGTACTCGGTCCAGACTGCGCCGACCCAGCCCGGCGCATACCGGTTTACCTGAGCCGGGGCTGCGTTGACGCGCAGGGTATTCTCTGGATTGGCTCATATAATTACGGACTGCTCCGATTTGACCCACAAACCGGTCAGTTTGCGTTTTTTACGACGCCCGGCCGATCGACGGGTGTTAATTGTGTAGCCGAAGGGCAGGACGAGAACGGGCGTCGGGTTTTATGGGTAGGCGATGAAAGCGGTTTGCTGCTATTCCAGCCGGAGCAGCAGCGCTTTATTACTTTGCCTGCCATTCGTCGCGATCCGTTCGCCGTCTACGCGCTGTACTGCGATCCCGGTAGTGGGACGCTGTGGGTCGGTACGTCGGAGGGGGTCCTGAAGCACAGTCCGCAGGATAGTCGCTTTCAAACCGTAACGCTGCCAAAGGCGCTGGTACGGCAACCCGTACAGGTCAATCTGGTTGGAGCCGACCAGCGCGACCCTACCGGGCAAACGTTCTGGCTGGGTCTGTCGCATACGGGTATCGTGCGCTGGTACCGGCCAACGAATCAGTTTACGCTGGTACGCTATCCTGAACCGCAGGCGGAGACCATGTGGATGCAACAGACCGGTGACGGTCGGCTCTGGATCGGTGTGCGAAACTGGAGTTACCGGGGAAGCGGTGTGCTGGTGTACGATCCAACCGTGAACCGATTCGTTGCTGAACGGGCAGCACAGCGATCAGGAGCGCTGTTTTCTGTTCCTTTTGTCGATCACGGGCTGATCGATGGGAAAGGACGGCTGTGGGTCGGCAATAATGATGAAGGGGTGCGGGTACTGGATATTCGAACGGGACAACCCTTCCGCTACTGGTCCGATGCGACGATTCAGGCCATGCAGGCGAACAATAATTTTCTTACCGACATCGAAGCGGATACAACGGGACTTGTATGGCTGGCTACCTACCGGGGGCTATACCGCATTACGGAACCTGGCCATCGTTTCGTAGCGGTCGACGAGCAGCGCGGCCACCCGCGCCAGTTCGATGATCTGGCCACTAATGCACTGCTCATCGCGAAAAACGGTCACGTGTGGGCGGCCCGCTGGGGGAGTGTCACGGAAAGCACACCTACTGGAGCGGTACGCACGGTGCTGACAGCACGCAACGGGCTCTACGATCGTGAAACCCGGCAACTGGCTGAAGACAGAGTGGGTCGTATCTGGATTGGTACGTGCGATGGCTTGCAGGTATATGATCCACGAACCCATTACATCCGACGGTTTACGGTCGACGATGGGTTGAGCCGTAACAACGTGACGGCCGCTCTATACATCCACCAGGGCAATGAATTATTTATCGGACAGCAAAACGGGTTCGATTATATCGCCATCAACCGGCTGTTGCGTCGGGAACCACTGCCACCGGTGGTCGTCAGTTCGTTTCGTGTTCACGAGCAGGATCGTGCATTCGACCCGGATCGACCCATTCGGCTGAACCCTGACGATGATGCGTTTAGTGTTGGCTTCAGTGCCATGACGTACGACCGGACGCCTTCCAGTCAGTATGCGTACTGGCTGGAAGGGTTCGATACCGACTGGAACTACAGCGGCACACACCATCGTGCCTATTATACCAATCTCGCGCCGGGTCGTTACGTACTACATCTGAAGGCCGCCAATGCATCGGGGCACTGGTCCCGTCAGGTAACGCGCCTGACCATCGACGTGCTGCCTGCGTATTATCAGACATGGTGGTTTCGGGGCCTGATGGGCCTGCTTATCGCCGGAGTACTGTACGGATTATATCGGTATCGAATTAATCAGATTCTGCGGGTGCAGCGAATTCGTAACCGTATCTCGGCCGACCTGCACGACGAAATTGGGTCGTCCATCAGCGGAATCGATATTCTGGGGACCATGGTCCGGCGCGAATTGCCCGAAAACCATCCGTCGGAGCCTATGATTGAGCGAATCGTGCGGGAGGCCCGGCAGATCAGTAGTGCCCTTGACGATATTGTCTGGAGTATCAATCCGTCTAATGATGGATTTGGCAACCTTGTTGCCCGTATCAATCGGCATGCGGCAGAGCTCTTCGAAGCGGCAGAGATTCAGTATGAAATTACCATTCCCGAAGGTGTGGACCGGATCAACCTGTCAATGGAAAAGCGACAGGATTTATACCTGATTGCCAAAGAAGCGGTCAATAACTTAGTCAAACATGCGCAGGCAACGCAAGCGCAGGTAACCATTGTGCTGCTAAACACGCAGCTGCAACTGACGGTCTGGGACAACGGTCGGGGTTTTGATGTACAGGCCCGTACGGAGCGTAACGGACTACGTAATATGCAGGCACGGGCCCGCCAACTGGGTGGTACCCTACGTGTCGATTCCGGGCTGGGACAGGGTACGACCCTCCAGCTAACCTTCCCCGTCTCGACCTGACCCAAAAGGGTTATTGACACACCTGCGCCGATGCCTGTATTTTGTTCGACAGTTGCTTCCCAACACCAGCTACGAATGACAGCCGTTTCAATTTACGAAGACAATGACGACCTCCGGTCTCTGCTTCAGAGCCTAATTGGTAATACAGAGAATTTCCTGGTTATCGGGGCCTACGCCGATGGCCAGCAGGTGGTTGAGCAGACACGGCAGAATCGGCCCGACGTGGTACTGATGGACATCGATATGCCGGGGCGTGATGGTATCGAGTGCGTACGGTTACTGAAAGAATCGGATGTGCGGATCAAAGTATTGATGCACACCGTTTTTGATGACGACGATCGGTTGTTTGCCTGCCTGAGTAACGGTGCCGACGGGTACCTGCTGAAAAAGCACACCGCATCCCACCTGCTCAATGCGCTGACTGAGGTAATGGACGGTGGTGGGCCCATGTCGCCCGGTATTGCCCGGCGGGTGCTAAAAACGTTTGCGCGGCTATCTCCACCCACACAGCCCTACGGCATCACCGAGCGTGAAAAAGAAATTCTACAGTTGCTTTCGCAGGGCTACACCTATCGTATGATTGGCCACCGTTGCAGCATTTCTGTTGAAACGGTCCGGCGGCACCTGAAGAATATCTACCAGAAGCTCCACGTGCAATGCGGCACCGAAGCCGTCGCCAAAGCCCTGCGCGAGCAATTAATCAAGTAAGGATTGATACGAATACGAATGTAGCCTTAAAAATTTGTGGATTAACTGGATGCAAAAGTTGCCTGAGAATGGACGTTTTAAAAAGCGGCAAGCATTGATTTAAGTCAATTTTCACTGTTAAAATAGCCAATTGTAAAACGTTTACTGCTTCCGTTAAAGCCCTGGTTTACCGGAGGCATTGCGCTTGCGGATAGTGCACCCACGATCATAGCGTTGAATCATGACGGTGGTGCGGTGTTTGGTTTGGTTTATCACCCCCAGATCATCCGCCCTGTTGGCTTCAGCGTAGTCAGGCAGTCAAAGGCTGGTTGAAGCAACGGCCTGGTCGGGTTTACCTGAAACGCTTACCGGTTTACAGTCCTGATCGGACCGCCGACGCGGCTGAAGCGGAACTTGGCTAACCAAGTATTCTGCAATTTGACGCAGTTGGCCGAGCCATCATCGTGCATTAGCGGCCTGCCATCTGTCGTCCGACAAGTCGCTCACGTGAAGGCAAACAATGTACAACATAACAGGCTTACTAGTACTATTTTCTGTATATTTTGATTCTAACCGGATTGAAATACACAGAATATTTAGTGTCATCATTGGTACAATTGCCGACATCATCGCCCTTTGTATCCCCCATTATTTCAAATTTCTCAACTAAGTTGCCATTTGTGACATTGGGGGAATCTAAATCATGATTTGTGTCAATGTAAGACGCTTCAGATTTTTTGCCGCTTAGTATCTCTACTTGATCAAATTTATCGCCATCGATAGTGGCAACTATCCTTTCTATTCGATGTGTAACCGATGTATAGTCGGATTGAGTCTCTTTTGCTCGAAAGTTGACAACTACTACAAGAGAGTTGGCTCGTGTCTCCAAGGATGCGGAAATTTTTACTGATGGCCCATTACCATCAAACTCTTTATCTCCGCCATTTCTGTTAGGACATATATTTTCGATAGGATCAATCTGAAATTCTTCCTCCAGGTGTTCCGACCGTTTGGAAGATTTGTTTGTGCTTTCAGGGTTAATATTAAGAGTTACATGAGCAGCACCAGGACTGTTTGTTACTGGACTATTTGTTGCATCTGAGTTTGAATTAGCATCAGCCTCTGATCCATTATTAACAGTAGCTGTTGACTTTGGATCGCCCACTTTTGTCGAACTACTTACCGTTTTTTGGGTATACTTATCATAAGCGATATAGCCACCTAGGGCCGCAACAATTAATGCGACTATGGCATTCTTTTTCAAAAAACCTAACAAAAATTCCATACGCTATTTGGTTTAGTAGATTTAACTAGAAACTGAACTATAAGCGTGTTCTCGCACTAATAGCGGAAAGCGGACTAAACCGTCTTTAGCTTACCTGTCGAAACGTTTATTCTATTAAATGAAACCTGGAAATACAACCCTCAACCTTCCTTAACGGGGCGTTCAACTTGTCGCACGAAACCCACCTAACGGAGTACCTTTACGAACGCCCAACACATCAAAGACTCACTTTTTAGTCACAAAATCTTGGTGTTTCTCGTGTCAACCAGTGCCTACTAACAACCTAATCGCCCATGCCCCATGTCGCACAAAGCTTGACCATTACGTTATTTTGCCTGTTCTATTCACCCAGTATACTATCGTGCAACCAGGAGACGGATCTATAATAGTCTAATCAACAGGTTATGATCGTTCTGTAAGATGGCGACATGCTTCATCCATAGTCGTTAAATTTTAAGTAAATGTTAACATACAATCATATATTAGAATGATTTGATTGACAAGAGAATTGTAACTCGTTTGTAGTAAACGGTACTCTGTTTATTATACGGTCCTAAATGCTACCTTTAAAGCTGAGCCAATCTGTTACTTGTCGTTTGTCATGACGTTTACTACTCGCTACACGCGTTCTACTTGCTTATCAATACTTTCACTTTTGCCGCTCGCCAGTTGGGCGCAGGGGACGTTGGCGGATTATCAGCGGGCAGAACGGCTGAACGGGTCGTTTCAGCATACCATCTATCATGCGCCGGATAAAGTGCTGTGGCAACCGGATGGGCGCTCGTTCTGGTATGCTAAGCGAACAGCCAATGGAAATGAGTTTGTGCTGGTCGATGTGGCCCAGCAAACGAAACGCCCGGCTTTCGATCAGGCGCGGCTGGCGCAGTCGCTGAGCGCGGTACGGCATAAGTCGATGGGGGCGTATCAACTGCCTGTTGATGGGGTGACGCTGGGGGCGGGGGAGGTCTCGTTTAAGATCAAGGACTCGACGTTTAGCTGTTCGTTCGATACTTATGTGTGTCGGCTGCGGGAGGTGGCCAAACCATCGGCGTCTCGGTACTGGGGTGAGTCGAATGACGAGCGGGCGGAAGGGCAGGAGGTGCCATCACCCAATGGTGGGTATGTTGCTTACATCAAAAACTACAACGTCTATGTTCGGCCAGCGGCTGCGTCAGCGACCGAAAAAGCGCTGAGTGCCGACGGATCGGCAGATGCGTATTATTCCGGTCGGATTATGTGGTCGCCGGATTCGAAACGGCTGGTGACGACCAAAATAACCCCCGACGATCCGCATAAGCTGTACCTGATCGAGTCGTCGCCCACCGATCAGTTGCAACCAAAGCTACATACCCGCACGTACCGGAAACCCGGCGATCCGCTGCCGGTGCGTACCCCCGTGCTGTTTAGTCTCGATGATAAAGCGCCCGTACATGTCCCGGCTGAGCTGATCGCTAATCAGTATAGCGTCTCGGCACCACAATGGCGGAAAGATGGCCGGGCGTTAACGTTCGAGTACAACCAACGCGGACATCAGCGGTACACCGTTTTCGAAATGAACACCGCCGGAGCCGTGAAACCGCTGATCGAGGAACGCAGCCCGACGTTTATCCAGTACAGCAGCAAAAACTACCGCTACGACGTGGCCGACGGGCGTGAGTTGATCTGGGCGTCGGAGCGCGACGGCTGGAATCACCTGTATCTGTACGACGGCGGGGGGCGGCTCAAAAATCAGATTACGAAAGGGCCGTGGGTAATGCGCCGAGTGCTGAACGTCGATGAAGCGAAACGCACGATTCTGTTCGAGGGCAGCGGGCGCGAAGCCGGGCAGGATCCCTACCTGATTCAACTGTACCGGGTCAACTTCGATGGGTCCGGCCTGACGGCGCTGACGCGGGAAAACGGCAACCACCGGCTGTTCTTCTCGCCCGACTACTGCTACGTTGTCGATTGCTATTCGCGGATCGATGAGCCGCAGAAAACGGTGCTGCGGCAGACCGATACGGGTAAAGTGCTGATGGAACTGGAAACGGCCGATGTCAACCCTTTGCTGGCAACGGGCTGGCAAATGCCTGAGGTGTTTACGTCGGCCGGGCGCGATGGCAAGACCGATATCTGGGGGATCATCATTCGCCCGTCGAACTTCGACCCGAAAAAGACGTATCCGGTCATCGAGTACATCTACGCCGGGCCGCACGATTCGTTTGTGCCGAAGAGTTTCGTGACTGACTCGCGGGGTTCGCTGCACGAAATGGCTGAACTGGGCTTTATCGTAGTGCAGATCGACGGGATGGGCACGGCCAACCGGTCGAAGGCGTTTCAGGATGTGTGCTGGAAAGATCTTAAAGACAGTGGTTTTCCCGACCGCATGGCGTGGATGCGCGCAGCCGCCAAGCGTTACCCGTACATGGATCTGGGCCGGGTGGGTATCTGGGGGAATTCGGCCGGTGGGCAAAGTTCGGCGGGTGCTTTGTTGCATCATCCCGACTTCTACAAAGTGGCGGTGTCGTCGTCGGGTTGCCACGACAACCGGATGGATAAAATCTGGTGGAACGAGCAGTGGATGGGCTACCCGATCGGGTCGCAATACGCCGAATCGTCGAACGTGACCGATGCCCACAAGTTGCAGGGCAAATTGCTGCTGATTCTGGGTGAGCTGGATGATAACGTCGATCCGTCGTCGACCTTTCAATTTATCAATGCGTTGATCAAGGCTAACAAAAACTTCGATTTTCTGATGGTGCCGGGCATGGGCCATTCGCTGGGGGGCGACTACGGCGAACACAAACGGCGCGACTTTTTGGTCAAACACCTGCTGAACGTCGAGCCGCCCGCCTGGACCTGGACACAACAGATCACGGTGCCGAAGCCGTAAATAGTAGGTGAGTGTACCGGTTTCTGTCATCCCGACGAAGGACCGGGCCGCGCCACGATGGCCGCCGGCTTGGGATGATAGAGAAATCGTAGTGTCTGACACCACTGACCAACATAGTGACGATACTCCCATATCTCGGAGCGTCATTGGCACAGCCAAGCATCAATTGACCCGGAAGCAATCGTTCTACGGCTTTTTTGTAACATTGTCGCGCATGGACAGTGTTACAAACCTATGATCGACACGAAGAAGCAAGTCACTTTTCCGGCGATGGGGCAAACCCGCGTCGTGATCGAACACGTATCGCCTGAACTCGATGGCGGGCGCTTTCCCATCAAAGCCATTCCCGGCGACGTCATTGCGGTTGAGGCCGATATCTTCGCCGATGGTCACGACTACCTGGCGGCCCGGCTGCTGTATAGGCATGTCGACGATGCTGACTGGACCGAGATGAACATGGCCCTGCTGGGCAACGATCGTTGGGGCGCATCATTTGTGGTTGACAAAGTTGGCCGGTATCAGTACACCATCGAAGGGTGGGTCGATCATCTGGCGTCGTGGCAGCACGAAATTCACCTGAAAATAGCCGATGGTCAGCGCGTCATCAGCGAGTTGCTGGCCGGGGCGCAGTACGTCGACGGTATGCTACGGCGGGCAAGCGGCCCTGGCGAGCCGATGCCTAGGAAGGGTAAGGCAAAAGCAAAAGTAGTAGACGCACCGGCCGAAGAATCGACCGACGTGACGGCCTTGCGCGCGATGGCTGCGCTCTTCCGGGCGGGGGCGGAAAGTGCCGCCGACAGCCCGTACGACGAAGCTGTTTCGGTTGCCGAAAGCGAACAGTTCATCTTTTACGCCAACCGCTATCCCGAACGGCAACACCCCGCACGTTACCAAGCATTGGGTGTTGAGGTCGATCGGGCGCGGGCTGGTTTCAGTACGTGGTATTGCCTGTTTCCCCGGTCAACGGCCCGTGAGGAAGGCAAACACGGTACCTTCCGCGATGTTGAAAAACTACTACCCCGGATCTCGGAAATGGGCTTCGACGTGCTGTATCTGCCGCCAATCCACCCGATCGGTATGGCGCACCGGAAAGGTAAAAACAACTCAGTCGTTTGTCAACCGGGTGATCCGGGGGTACCGTACGGCATTGGGTCGGCAGAGGGTGGCCACGACGCGATTCATGCCGAGCTGGGCACCGTCGATGACTTCAACCACCTGATTGCCATTGCAGCCAATTATGGTATGGAAGTGGCAATGGATCTCGCGATTCAGTGTTCGCCCGACCATCCGTGGGCGACAGAACACCCCGATTGGTTCAAGAAGCGCCCTGATGGTACAATTCAGTACGCCGAAAATCCGCCGAAGAAGTACCAGGATATTTACCCGGTTTACTTCGAAACGGACGACTGGCAGAATCTGTGGAACGAACTAAAGCGAGTTTTGCTGGTGTGGGCTGAGTGGGGCGTTCGCATCGTCCGGGTCGATAATCCGCACACCAAACCGTTCGGGTTCTGGGAGTGGGTCATTGCCGAGGTCAAGAAGGAGTTTCCTGACATGCTGTTTCTAGCTGAAGCTTTTACCAAGCCAAAGGTGATGCAGGAATTGGCGAAAGGTGGCTTTGCCCATTCGTACACCTACTTTACTTGGCGCAACACCAAAGCGGAACTGGAAGAGTACCTGACCGAACTGACGCAGGCAAACGGCCGGCCCGACGCGATGAAATATTACTTCCGCCCGAATTTCTGGCCAACGACCCACGATATAAATCCGTACAGTCTGCAGGGCGGACACGAGCCGCAGTTTCTGATTCGGTTTTTACTGGCAGCTACGCTGTCAAGCAACTACGGGATCTATGGCCCGTCGTTCGAACTTATGGAACACGTGCCGTTCCCGAATAAGGAAGAGTACCTCAACTCGGAGAAGTACGAAATCCGGTACTGGGATTGGGAGAAGACCAACAAGCTGACATACCTGATCGGGCTAACCAACCGAATCCGGCATGAAAACGCGGCCCTGCAAACGACCAGCAACCTGACGTTCTGCCAGGTCTCCGACGATGCAATTATGGCTTATGTAAAGGTCAGCAACGACAACAAACTGCTGATCGTGGTCAATACTGATGCGTACAACCGGCGGGCCGCTACCGTGCAGGTTCCGATCTGGCAACTCGGTCTCTATCCCGACCAACCGTATACTGTCCATGACCTGCTAACGGGCGCGTACTACACCTGGCAGGGCGAATACAACTACGTCGAGCTGGACCCGTACGTACTGCCGATGCATCTGTTCAGGATTGAATGATGTAGAGACACGGCCCATCGCGTCTCAGCACCCGGATGGTACACCGCAGAATGGTGTTGCTGACGCGCGCCGAGACACGATGGGTCGCGTCTCTACTTTTCCGGTACGAACGTCAGGGAACTGAACTGGTCTTCCCGGAAGGCTTCCTGGGCGAGGTCCTGCAGTTGTGTGGCGGTGATAGCGTTAATGTCGGCGTTGATGTCGCTGAGGGCTTCGACCCGGTCGATGTCGAGCAGGCTCTTTGCCATCATCAGCATAAAGCTGTTGTTGCTTTCTTCAGCCATTGCCAACTGCCCGATCAACTGCTCTTTCGTCTGATGCAGTTGCAGCGTCGTCAGCGGCTGTTCGCGTAGTCGACGCAGTTCCTGACTAATCAGCCGGTTGGCTTTATCAACTTTCTTGGGGTCGGTACCGAAATAGATACCTAGAAAACCCGTGTCGAGGTAAGGCGTGTAACTGGCATCGATGGAATAGACAAGCCCGTACTTCTCACGCAGATTCAGGTTCAGCCGCGAGTTCATACCGGGACCGCCGAGCAGGTTGACCAGCATGAAGAATGGCAGTCGGCGTGGGTCGGTCAGGCCGTAGGCGGGCCGTCCGAGCGCGCACTGTGCCTGTGTGATGGGCCGCTCGACGCGCGTCTGTTTTGGGACGTAACCAGTAGGCTGCTGTCGTTTCCGGCTGGTCTGCTGTGTCGGTACGTCGCGCAGATACTTCTCCACAATCTTCACTACCTGCTTGAACGGCAGGTTGCTCACCGACGCGAACACAATCCGGCTGGTGTCGTAGTTCTCGGCGATGAAGCGCTGCAAGTCTTCACGGGTGAACGAACTGACCGTCTCGGTGGTGCCGAGAATGTTGCCGCCCAGCGCGTGACTGGGAAATACCAATTCGTCGAAATCGTCCTGAATAGCATCCTCGGGCGAGTCGTAATACATCGCCATTTCTTCCAGAATTACCCCGCGTTCCCGCTCGATCTGCTTCTCTGGAAAGACTGAGTGAAAGGTGATGTCGGCCAGCAGTTCGGTGGCTTTCTCGAAGTGAGCTCCCAGCACTGACGCGTGAAAACACACTTTTTCCTTCGTCGTATAGGCATTTAGCTCCCCACCAACCGTTTCAAGCCGGGTAATGATGTGATATGATTTTCGTTTCTCCGTACCTTTGAAGGCCATATGTTCCCAGAAATGGGCGAGTCCCTGCTGGTGTGGCTGTTCATCGCGGCTGCCGATATCAAGCATGATACCGCAATGCGCAATCTGGGTATGAGGTATCTGCCGGTGCGCGATGCGAATCCCGTTCGGCAGGGTAATAACTTCGTAATCTTCCATTCGTAGTCGACTGACGCGCGTGGCGTACTGATGATAACCGTAACGAATCCACCCCGGTTCCTGATTGTTCAAACAGCCTTCATCGGCGACGTTATTCTGGCTACGGCGCTGCTCGAAGAGCTACACGAGCGGTTGCCCAACGCCCGCATCGACATGCTGGTCAGACGGGGGAATGAGGGCCTGCTGGCCAATCACCCGCTGCTGAACGAAGTACTGGTGTGGGACAAGAAAGGAAAGGGTGGCCTGATGGGTAAATACGGTACGCTGCTCGACCTGCTCAAGCTGTTGCGTGAACGACAGTATGACGTCATTCTCAACCTGCAACGCTTCGGAACAACGGGTCTGCTGACCGCCCTGGCAAACGCCCGGATCAGCATTGGTTTTGCGAAAAATCCCTTCTCGCGCTGGTTTACGTACGCAGTCGACCACCGAATTGAACCCGGTGTCCACGAGGTCGACCGGAATGCTGGCCTGCTCGAACCACTGGAGTTGCCGAACTGGCGTGCCCGCCGGACGCGGCCCCAGCTGTATCCATCGGCTACTGATTATGCCGCTGTGAAAGCGTATCAGACCGGTGCGTATCGCTGTATAGCGCCGACTTCTGTCTGGTTCACCAAACAATACCCGCTGTCCTTGTGGGCTGAGGTAATTCAACAACTGCCCGGTGACGAAACGGTGTACCTGTTGGGCGCCCCGTCCGACGCAGCCATTTGCGATAGTCTGATTCGGATGGTACCAGATCGTACGGTGAAAAATCTAGCCGGGAAGCTAAGCCTGCTGGCGTCGGCAGCGCTGATGCAGGGTGCCCGGATGAACTATGTCAACGACTCGGCACCACTGCATTTATGCTCGTCGACGAATGCGCCGACAACGGCTGTGTTTTGCTCTACCGTACCGGAATTCGGCTTCGGCCCCCTTGCCGACTTATCGCGCGTCGTGCAGACACCGCACCTGCTGGAGTGTCGCCCCTGTAACCTGCATGGCCGGGCCAAATGCCCATTAGGTCATTTCCTCTGCGCTAACTCGATCGACGCCGGGGAAGTCGCTGGTCAGCAGGAATATGTCTGACAGCGAATTGCTGGCTTAGTCCAGGTAGCCGTTGTCTTTAAACCAGTGGAATGCTTCCGTAAGGGCGGTGCGGACAGGCGTCTGCGGCATCGCAAGGGCGTCTACCGCTTTGGCTGCCGAAAAATAATGTTCATCGCCCGCCATGGCGATCATCGTAGAATTATAATCGCCGGGCTGTTCTGAAAAGGCATTGCGCCAGTCGCCCAATAAACCCATCAGGGAAGCCAGTTGAGCCGGTAGCCGGCGGCTGGGCGCGCGAATCTGCATAATCTGCGCCATCATGTCGAACAACTGGCGGAAACTCAGATTCTCGTTGCCCAGTATGTATGATTCGTACAGATCACCCATCGTCAGCGCGTTGACGGTTGCTGTAGCTACATCGGACACATGGACATAATTTCGTCCGCCCACCGGGGTGGCAATGATGCGCTTTTGGTACAGATACGTCAGCAGCATGTGCGCTGTATTTTTGTAGTCATAAGGCCCTACGGCAACCGTTGGATGTACCATGATGGCTGGTAGGTGATCGGTCTGAACGGCCCTGAGAACCATGTCGGTGGCTGCCAGCTTACTGTCGATGTAGTCGAGGCCGTACAGTTTATCACGGATGGGCTGCTGCTCGGTACCGGGCTGTTGCGCATTGCCAGCGGTAAAAACATCGGCCGTTCCGACATAAATATAGCGCCGGACACCGGCCCGGGCAGCGGCTGCCAATGTCGTGGCCGTTCCCTGCACGTTCGATAGCCGCACCGACAGATTACGGGCCGGATTGGCTGCCGTTGCTGAACCCGCGTGGATAATATAGTCACAGCCATAGACCGACGCCCGTACGTTATCGGCATCGAGTAGATCGCCGACCCAAACGTCGACGGGCAGGTCGGTCAGTGCCTGCAGATTGGACGTGGCTCGAACAAAGGCCCTGACGCCATACCCCCGCCGAATCAGTTCCCGACAAAGGTAACCACCCAAAAAACCGTTGGCTCCCGTTACCAATACTGTATTCATCGTATATGGGTTAAATGCACTGCTGGCAGCCTGCGGTCAGCGACACAGTCGGACGCCTAATGACAGCCAGTCCCCGTCAGCAGCGATCAACATAATTCACCGCCTGTATCAGTACAGGCGGTGGCAGGTAAACACAGTAGCCGGTACAAACGAATTGATCGTATACGGACCATCCTATGCGTCGGCTGTCTGCAGCGTTGTATAGACGATTCTCCGGTTTAGCGGTCACGGCTACCGTGATTTGTTACGGATGGTATAGGTAAAGGCTGTTACTGATACCTAAGATACGAATGGTAAGGATTATTTGGCCGTAAACAGAATAAACTTAGTTAAAAAATAAGTTGCCCCTACGTCTGTAGGGGCAACTTGCGTAAACGGCAAAAAATAGGCCGGTTCTATCGATTTACATAAGAACTCAGGCGAGGGGCCTGCGTACCGGTGCGTCCCACGACACCCTGTGCAATGATGGTAAACACCCGCCCGGCCGTACTGCCCGTGAACGTTAGGGTGCCGATGTTAGTCGTAGTCCCTGTCGCGCGGAAAACGAACGACGCATTGTTGCTGATGTCGATGGCCGTGAACGGTGATCTGCTCTGGTAAGGAACATTTGTTATGATCGTTTGACCTGACGACAGAGCGACATCGTAAGCGGGGCCATTGGAAATGATATTGATAAAGCGCACATAAAACTTATTGGGATCGTTAGCTGCGCTGAAGTCATCGGTTAGCAAGGCGACCTGCGGCTGGGCTCCGGTACCGTATGTAATCAGCGAATAGTAGCTACCGTCGGTCAGCGACAGCGTCTGCGTGGCTACGGTTGTGGCGCTGCCCGCTGTTGTGGCGGCCGGGGTGCTGAGCATATAGTCTGCCTGCCCTGCCTGGACAACAGCATAACTGGCTGTCGAGCCGGGGAAGGTATTGCCGTACGCGATGGCTGTGGGCGTACCGGTTCCCGCGCTGATGCTGCTGGCACCGGTTGGCAGACCGGCACTGATCTTTTGCCCGTTGATATATAGGTCGACAGGGGCAGCGTCCGGGGCCGAATGAACAAGTTTGATTCGTACACCGGCTGGAATCGGTGTTGAGGGCACAAAGAGCGTTTCGCGCTGGCACGACCAGCCAAGCCCGATCGCCAGCAACGCTATGAGGTATGTGTATGTACGCATTGAGATTCGGTTTACGGTTTACGGTATTTGGTATTCGGTTTTGCAGCCAGTCCTGCATCGCTCACTGGTGATAGACTGAAAACTGTAAACCGAATACCGAACACTTACTTTATGGCTGGCTGAACCAGACGGGTTTTGTGTGATAATCGAGTTCGAGACCACCGATTTTCGCGAGGGCGTCGATATTCCAGACGTATTCGGAGTTGTAACGCGGCCGTAGTCGTTGCGCCGGTTTGCCGTTGTTGACCGTCGCGAATGTCTGCGGAAGCTGAAAGCCGGTGAATACGTCTGCACTGTAGTTATACCGGCGCAGGTCGGACCACTGTTCCAGGAAACCCCAGCCCCACTGCGCGATGTACTTCTGCAGCATGATCTGGCTGATTGTCAGCGAACCAGCCGCCGGGAGGACGGCGGCATTGGCCAGGTAGGTAGTCTGATCGGCGGTCGATATGCCCGCGTACGTCAGGTGCGCGCTAATGCCGTTGCGGTAGGCAGCCAGGGCCGTGGCTTTATCGCCTTTGATGAAGGCGGCTTCGGCTTTGATGAACTGGAGCTGCGAGTATGTCATCATTGGAAACGGCCCTTTGTCGGTGAAGACGTATTTACCCGTCGTACCGGCCGGGGGGATGCTGTTCAGCGCCGTGCCCCACGGACTTAGCACCCGCGCCGTGACCGGGATGCTCGCTGCGGTCGATTGGCCACCGCCGGGCACCAGCCCCCGGTACACGCCGTCGCCACTCGCTACCAGCAACTGCGACAGTCGTGGATCTTTTACGTTGGTAAATACCCGTCCGTCGAGCAGTCGCAGCATAAAATCGCTCTGCCCATATAACTGCAGGTTCTGGCGCGTGGGGCCGAAGAAGCTGGCGTCGGCGGTACTGTTACCATTGAACGGCATCAGCGCATTATCGGCGTTGCTGTTGAATGCGCTGTCGACATAGGCGATAACCTTGTTTGGGTCATACCCGCTTTTTTGCGACAGATGATGCGCGTTGATTGCCAGCAAACCGTAAGCAAAGCGCTTCCACTTACTCCGGTCGCCCGCGTACATGATGTCGCCACGCGCCAGCTGCGCCTGTGATACCCGGCCGTCGGCGCGGTTGAGGTAGGGAATCGCTTCGTTCAGCAGGCGCACCACTTCGGCGTAAGCGGCCTGTTGCGTATCGTAGTTGAACTGGTTTTTCTGCGGGTCCTGATCGAACGCTTCTGACAGAATGATTTCGCCGTGCAGGTCGGTCAGCATCTGCCAGCCCCAGGCTTTCATCACCAGTCCGACGCCCAGGTAGTCCCATTTTTCATTGGCGCGGGCATCATCGACCAGGTTGATCAAATTGCGCCCCGCTTTGAAATATACGTTGCGCCAGAGTTCACCACCCGCGTCGGATGCGGATGCATAGCCGTGCAAATCCCAGGTGTCGACGGCCAGATATGACTGCCAGTTCTGTATGTACCGACCGATGTAGCGTGCGTCGAACTGCACACCCAGGGCGTAGTTGACTTCGATGGGAGCCAGCAGCAGGGCGGCTTCGACCTGATCGGGGTTATTGGGGTTTTTGTTAATGTCGAGGTATTTGTCGCAGCTACTCAGCGCCAGCAGCAGCCCGCTGAGCAGGAAGAGACATATGGAGTTTCGTTTCATAGTAAGGTTTTCGGTATTCAGTTTTCGGTTTACGGTGGGTTTCCCCGGAGGTACCGTGAACCGCAAACTGTAAACTATAAACTAACATTGAGACCCACGTTCAGCGTGCGGGGGAGGGGGAGGTTGCCGTAGTCGATGCCGAAACCACCCGATCCGCCCGTGACGGCGTTACTGGCGTTCACACCCGGATCACCACCCGAATAATTGGTCAGCAGAAAGAGGTCGGTACCGGTGAAGAAAACACTCGCTGTCTTGAACACCCGCGACCGGTTCAGTAGCGACGCGGGCAGGTTATAGCGCAGCGTGATGTCCTTCAACCGCACCCAACTGATGTTTCGCTCGATAAAATTCTCGTCGGCCAGGGCAGTAGTGTAGTAGGTGCTGTTGTAATAGGGTACGACCTGAATGGTGTTTGGCGTTGGCGTAGCCGTGTTTTCCAGTCCGTCTTTTAGTACACCGTCGAAGGTGCGGGGCGTTTGCCGGTCGAGCGTGTTGCGGCTCAGGCCCTGACGATACAGAAACGATTCCGTCGCGTTGTAGACGTCGCCACCTTTCCGGATGTCGAATAGGAAGCTGAGCGTCAGGTTGTTCTTGACCGTAAACGAGTTCAGAAAGCCGATCTGGAAATCCGGGTTGCGGTTGCCTACTACTTTCCACGACGTTTCGACGTACGGCAACCCCGTTTGTGGGTTGATCAGGATTGCACCGTTGCTGTTACGCACGTAGGTGTCGCCGGTCAGCGTTGTCAGCGGGTTGTCTACGCGGGCACCGTTGCGCACGTTGCGGTACACCCAGGTGTCGGAGTTGTAGTATTCCGACAAACCGTTGGGCAGGCTCAGTAGCCGGCTGTTGGTCTTGGTGAAGTTAACCGTCGTGTTCCAACTGAACAGCCCCGTCCGGACCGGCTCGGCATTGAGCGAGAGTTCGACCCCATCGTTCCAGAGGTCGCCGGTGTTGATCGTTTTCAGGATAAAGCCCGTACCGTAGCTGATCCGCAGGTTCTGAATGATCTGGTTCGTGCTTTTGGTGCGGTAATAGGCCGCATCGAGACCCAGGCGGCCGTTGAAAAATTTCAACTCCACACCCGTTTCAAACGAATTGACTTTTTCGGGGACCAGGAAGGGGTTGGGTGCGGTGAATCCATAGCTGAATCCACCACCCGTGGTCGTCTGGTTTTCGTAAGCCTGCGAGGTGGCATAAACGGGGGCTTCCTTACCGACCTGCGCCATTGAGATGCGGAACTTGCCGTAGCTAAGTGCATTCCGGAAGCGACCTTGCGGCACCAGTTCGGTAAAGACAAAGCTGGCTGACGCTGACGGGTAAAAAAACGACCGGCTTTCGGCAGGGAAGGTACTGCTCCAGTCGTTACGGCCCGTTACGGTCAGGAACAGCAGGTCGTTGTAGCCCAGCGTGATGTCGCCGAAGACGCCAAAGAGCCGCCGTTGCTGCAGGACAGACAAGGTTTTCTGCGTCAGCGGATCGGTGTTGTTGATACTGGTGAAATTCGGGTCGAGGAATTTCTCCCCGCGCGCCGACAGGGCGTTGTACGTATAGTCGTAAAGCGCCTGCCCCACCCGGAACGAGGTGCTTAGTTTGTTAAACTGCTTTTTTGCCGTTGCAAAGTACTGTACCGTCAGGGTTCGGTTGTTGTCGGTCGACTGATCGAGCGAACCGCCGATGGTACCACCCGACCGGTTCGATTCGGGATGGTATTTAATCAGGTACTGGGTGGAATATACGTCGAGTCCGACGCGACCGCTGAAGGTCAGCCAATCGGTGGCCGTGTAACTCAAACCAATGTTGGTGATGGCCCGGTCGC
>JAKONH010000328.1 GCA_022702045.1 Spirosomataceae bacterium | reverse complement strand
GATTCACTACTTCCGCAACACCGGTACGGCGACCAACCCGGTGTTTCAATTGCAGAATCAGAACTTCGGTAATCTGCCCACGACCTACACCTACAGCGGGGCCTACTCACTGGTGCTGGCTGACTTGAATGGCGACCAGCAAAACGAATTTGTCATGGCTTCCGGCGATGGGCGCGTTAAACTATACCAGTTTCCGGACCAACTAACCGGCTCGCTGACACTGCTCGACAGTCTGCCGGCGTTGGGGTTGCCCGGTTCGAAACTGGCGGCTTCGGCTACTGATCTGGATGGCGATGGCTTGCCCGATCTGCTGCTAGGCACTGGCACGGGCGGGCTTCGTTACCTGAAAAATGTGTCACAGAAAAAGCTCGTTACGGGTTTGCCGACAGAAACGACAGGCCCCTGGGCGTTTCCGAATCCCACCGATCGGTACCTGATCGTTCGCGCTCCCCACGACGGACAGGTGGAGATGATATCGTTATCAGGGCAACTTGTGCTATCTGGGCAGGCTGTCAAAGCGAATACAGAACAGACCCTCGATCTGGGTAGTCTGGCGGAAGGTACCTATCTGCTGCGTCTGACAGCCCCCGGTAAGACGGCGCAAGTGGAGAAAATTGTGATCTGGAAATAGTCGAAAACTCTTTGCCAAACGGGTGGTTAGATAAGCATACAAACGTGAACCGTTATGCAAACCAATCATCAAAACGAAGAGGAAGACAATGGCGTTGCCTACGCTGGATTGGGTGTTAACAACGAGCCCGACAATATGAACCCCGGTAGCGAAGAAGCGTCGGACACGCTGCTTTATACCGACAACGTAACGGCACAGCACGCAACCGATGAAGTATCGAACGGTATGGACGGTGACGAACTGCCGGAGGATATGCTGGAAGACGAAGATCTGTCGGACGACGAACTCGACGATCAGATTACTGAACTGGCCGAAGAAGAAAACGACAGCAACGAGCGGTATTAGTACGCGCTCAACCCAGATCCAAAAGGTTGCCAATACCTTTTAGGTTTAGCAATAGGCATCTGCACAGCCCCGAAACTTACCGGTTTCGGGGCTGCTCTATTTTGGGAAATGGTTCAAACAGCATCCTGCTATCTGCCTGCTTCTGAGTAAAAAGGTAAACTGCATCCTGCTGTTTGAGCTAGGTATAAAGCCATACCCCAATTATGTAATGCGGACCGGAAACGGAGTACGATGGCTTTACTGTTGCATAAACAGGACAGTGCTAATCGCCTGCTCTCCCTACTATGAATACGATCGAACAAAAGCCCGCTTCCGGGATTCGAAAAACATATCCGGTGCTGGACATGAGTTGTGCCGCCTGTGCTGTTAGTGTCGAGTCGATGCTGAAACATACGACAGGCGTTAGCGATGCGGGTGTTAACTACGCCAATCAAACCGCCTGGGTGCAGTATGACCCCAACATAGCTACTCCCGAATCGTTGCAGAAAGCTGTTCAGTCGGCGGGTTACGATCTGGTCATTGATGCCGACGATCCCAATGCTGTACAGGAGGAAGCCCGGCAACAACAGTATGCCGAATTAAAACAACGAACGGTCTGGGCGGTGGCGCTTTCTGTACCGGTACTATTGCTGGGTATGGTCTGGATGGACTGGCCCTACGCCAACTATGTCATGCTCGTACTGACGGCGCCGGTGGTGTTCTGGCTGGGTCGTACCTACTTCGTGAATGCCTGGCGGCAGGCCCGGCATGGCATGGCTAATATGGATACGCTGGTGGCGCTCAGCACGGGCATCGCCTTTCTGTTCAGCTCGTTCAATACGCTCTACCCGCAGTTCTGGCTGGATCGGGGGCAAATGCCGCACGTGTATTTCGAAGCGGCCGCCGTCATCATTGCCTTTATTTCGCTGGGCAAACTTCTGGAGGAGCGGGCCAAGTCGAACACGGGTTCGGCCATTAAAAACTTGATCGGTATGCAGCCGCAGACGGTATGGATCGTTGCGGATGATACCGAGCGGGCGATTCCGCTGGCTGATGTGCAGATCGGTCATGTATTGGTCGTTCGTCCCGGCGAACGGATTGCTGTCGATGGTACGGTCGTATCGGGCAGTTCGTATGTCGATGAAAGTTTGATCAGTGGCGAGCCGGTACCCGTCATCAAATCGACGGGCGACGCGGTCTTTGCTGGAACCATTAACCAGAAAGGCGCCTTCCGATTCAAAGCCAACAAGGTTGGGGCGGACACAGTACTGGCGCGCATCATTCGATCGGTGCAGGACGCACAGGGTAGCAAAGCGCCCGTGCAGCAACTGGTCGACCGGGTGGCGGGTGTATTTGTGCCGGTTGTGCTCGGTATAGCCCTGCTGACGTTTCTCGGCTGGCTATTATTTGGGCCACCCGAAACCGCGCTGACGACGGGCTTGCTGACAGCCGTGACAGTACTCGTTATCGCCTGTCCCTGCGCGCTCGGCCTGGCAACGCCCACAGCAATCATGGTCGGCATCGGTAAAGGCGCTGATTCAAACATTTTGATCAAAGACGCTGAAAGCCTGGAACTAGGAAATAAAGTCGATGCGGTCGTGCTCGACAAAACGGGCACGATTACCGAAGGCAAGCCAACCGTTACGGATAGCAAGTGGTTGATTGGTACGGCAAACACGGCGCTGCTGGAATCGATACTGCTGGGGCTCGAATCACAGTCAGAACACCCACTAGCCGACGCGGTCGTTGCCCATCTGACTAAGTCAGGCGTTGCGCACATCGAACTGGACAGGTTTGAAAGCGTAACCGGGCAGGGAGCACTGGGACAATATCGGGGTGACACCTACCTGATTGGCAACCGCCAATTGATGGCCGAGAATGGGGTACGTGTACCCACTAATGTGGATAAGTTGGTTGATATGTGGGAAAGTCAGGCGAAAACGGTTGTTTTTTTCGCTAGTGTCAATCAGCCCGTACTAGCCTTGTTCGCGATCGCTGATTCCATCCGGCCTTCAGCACGGCAGGCGATCGAGCAATTGCAGCGGCAGGGTATTACAACGTATATACTAACCGGCGACAATGCCCGTACGGCTGCTGCCGTCGCTGAACAGGTTGGTATTCAACAAGTGCAGGCCGGTGTACTACCCGCCGATAAAGCTAGTTTCATTCAGCAGTTACAACGGCAGGGACATACAGTAGCGATGGTTGGCGATGGTATCAACGATGCGCCCGCACTGGCACAGGCCGACGTGAGCATGGCGATGGGCCGTGGTGCCGATATTGCGCTCGACGTGGCCCGGATGACCTTGATCTCAACAGACCTGACCAGTGTACCGAAGGCGTTGACGCTGGCGCGCAAAACCGTTCGTACGATTCGGCAGAACCTGTTCTGGGCATTCATTTACAACCTGATCGGTATTCCCATTGCTGCCGGAGTGCTTTACCCGGCCTTCGGTTTCCTGCTTAGCCCAATGATCGCCAGCGCAGCCATGGCTCTGAGTTCCGTATCCGTTGTCAGCAACAGTTTGCGGCTTCGGGGAGTGAAGTTGTAAGATTTACCCCACGGTAACCTCTTGCCAACATAAATTGTAGACGAATACCCTGCAGGTGTGTTCTCACAGACACCTGTTCGTCAGCCAGGTCTACCATCCGGTAAGGTGTCTGTGAGAACACACCTGCAGGGACACTAGTGGTACTGGTTAGCTTATCGTTATCCTCATCAACTAAAGGAGGTAAAGCCCAACCATAACGAATGGCCTATGGGTCGTATAGGCCCGGACGGTCGGCCGCTGCTGTAGGGTATAATGCGTAGTTTGCAGCATCATTCATAAACGCTGACAAGATGCGCCAACGAATTACCGTGCGACGGACCGTCGTATACCTTACTCTTCTCACTTCTTTCTGCTACGCGCAGACGCCGGATAATGATTCCCTGTTTGTCCGGCAGAATTATCATAAGCTCGATCGGCAGATCGGCATGCGCGATGGGGTGAAACTGTACACGACGATCTACGTACCGACCGACGCGTCGCTAACCAACCGGTACCCGATACTGATGGAGCGGACGCCGTATTCGGCAGCTCCGTACGGGGAAATTAACTATCCGGCGTCGGGGCCGGGGATGTCGAAAGAACTGTCGCAGGAGAAATACATTTTTGTGTATCAGGATGTGCGGGGTCGGTACAGGAGCGAGGGGCAGTTTGACGAGATGACGCCCGCGCTCAATCGTGGTACCACCGCAACGCCAGTTGCGGGGAAGAGTAAAAGCAAACAGGGCATACCTACCGGTGCCGACGAGAGCACTGATACGTACGATACCATCGACTGGCTGCTTAAAAATCTGCCGAACAACAACGGGCGTGTCGGGCTGATGGGTATTTCGTATCCCGGCTTCTATGCGTCGGCGGCTCTGCCCGGTGCGCACCCAGCTCTGAAAGCCGTGTCGCCACAGGCCCCCGTCACCGACGAGTTTATCGGCGACGATGCCCGACATAAAGGCGCATTCTTTCTGCTCGATAATTTCGGGTTCATCAATTATTTCGATGGGCCCCGTACCGGTCCTGTGGACGATTACGCCCCTCTGTTTAAAGCACCCATGAAAGACGCATATTCGTTTTTTCTGAAGATGGGTGCGCTAAAAAACGCCAATGGACCGACGTACTACAATCAGAAAAGTAAAATCTGGAACGAATATATTAAACACGACACTTACGACGCGTACTGGCAAAGCCGTAACATCCGCACGCACCTGAAAAACCTGACGCCAGCTACGCTGGTCGTTGGAGGCTGGTTCGATGCCGAGGATCTGTTTGGCGCGCTGGCAACCTACAAAGCCATCGAGCAGCAATCGAAAAGTCAGAATAAGCTCGTGATGGGGCCGTGGACACACGGGGCTTGGGCACGCGCCGACTGGAGTCAGTTTGGCCCGTTGACATTTGGGCAGAACACCGCCAAATACTATCGAGACAGTATCGAAACCCGCTTTTTCGCCTATCACCTGAAGAACAAGGGAACGTTCGATCAGCCGGAAGCCCGTGTGTTTGATACGGGTGTCAACCGTTGGGAATCGTTTGCGCAATGGCCACCCGCAGCCGCGCAGCTTGGTACGTTTTACCTGACGGCCAATCAGCAACTCAGTACAACGAAACCTACTAGCCTGGATGCGTATGACGAGTATGTCAGCGATCCCGCCAAACCAGTACCCTACACCGACGGCATGTTTGCCCGACGTAACAACCAGTACATGATCGAAGACCAGCGCTTTGCCGCCCGCCGACCCGACGTGCTGGTTTTCGAAACCGAACCCTTTGCCGAAGATCTGACGAGTGCTGGCCCGATCGATGCGACGCTGTTTGTCGCTACGTCGGGCACCGATGCCGATTTCATCGTAAAAGTGATCGACGTATTGCCCGACAGTACGGCTAGTCCAGATTATAATAAGGCCGGCAGCCCGCTGAAGGGCGTTCAGTTAGCTGGCTATCAGCGGCTGGTCCGGGCAGAGGTTATTCGCGGGCGGTTTCGGTCGTCGTTCGAGAAACCTGAAGCGTTCGTGTCGAATCAACCAACAACGGTAAACGTTCAACTGCCCGATGTGTTGCACACGTTCCGCAAAGGTCATCGGCTGATGGTGCAGATCCAAAGTTCGTGGTTTCCGTTGGTCGACCGTAATCCGCAGCAGTTCATCAATATTGGTTCGGCCAGCAACGATGACTACAAGAAAGCAACGATTCGGCTGTACCACGATGCCAATCATCCGTCGGCCATTCAGCTGCTGCGGCTCAATCCCTAGTCCGTTTTTAGCAGTTCCAAAACCGAATCCGTATGCGTATTGGCATTGTTGTGCACGTATAGGGGTTCGGTTCTTCGTTTGTTAATATTTAGGTAATATTGAATTTCTTCTAATTTTACTTATTATGAAGTAAAATACTGGTAATCAATAGTTTGTTATAGATTAGTAACTTTTCTGTCTGGTGCGAATGGTCCGGCAAAAAATTAATATGCTGTATTGTTAACATTTAGGTAATATATGATTAATATTGAGGTAATGTAAGTCGGCTCTGTTTCGAGATGACGAAACAGAGCGATCTAGTATTCACCTTAATCTGAATGAAGTCAATGAAAAAGTCACTCTTTCTCGTTGCGCTGGTAGGCTTCCTGGCGACGCAGGTCTATGCCGACCCCGCTAAAAGCCGTAAAGTAAAAGCGCCAAAAGCTAGTTTGGAAAAGCAACTGGCAAGCTACATATCGACTCCCGAAGCACTGAAAAAAGCAGAGCAGCCCGGTGTCGTCGTGATTCAATTCAAGGTCAATTCCGACAACGAACTATGCCAACTGGCGGTGTTCAGCCATAACGAACAAATCAATAACAGCCTGACGCAGCAGCTAACCGGTAAAAAACTAGCTGGCTATGGTAGCGATGTCGGCGAAGTACATACGGTCCGTCTTCGTTTCCGGCCCGAGTAAGTAAGCTTATAATCGAATGTACAAAGAGAAGCCGCTGACGTATAGCCGTCAGCGGCTTCTTCGTATGTAACCATTTCCATCAACAGCCGGTTGGATACAGATCGACAGCATGAACCACCACAGAATCGGAACTATAAACCCGAATACCAACACATGGCTGAACCCTTATCGCTGGTCTGGCTCCGGCGCGACCTGCGGCTGCACGACAATGCCGCCCTTTACCACGCGTTGCGCAGCAGCAAACCGGTACTACCCGTTTTCATCTTCGATAAAGTTATTCTCGACGCGCTCGACGATAAGCATGACCGACGTGTAACGTTTCTGGTGCAGGAAGTCGAGCGGCTACGCGACGAACTGGCCAAGCTGGGTTCCGCAATTCATGTCGAGTACGGCAAGCCGGAGGATGTCTGGAAGGCGATTGTTAAGAAGTACAGCGTTGAGGCCGTCTATACCAACTACGACTATGAAGTGTACGCCAAAGACCGGGATAAAGCTATTGGAGCGCTGCTCGACAAGCAAGGAGTTAGCTTTCACAGCTACAAAGACCAGACTATCTTCGACCATGATGAGATTCTAAGCAAAGCCAAGAAAGCGCCGTACACTGTCTTTACGCCGTACAGCAAAACGTGGCACGCCAAGCTCAACGAGTTTTACCTGAAGTCATACCCGACGGAGAAATATAAGAAGCACTACTTCCAGACAAAGCCGCTGCCGGTGCCTTCGCTGAAATCAATGGGTTTTGAGTCAGTCACGGATAATATCCCCGCCCGTACGGTTTCTGATAAAGTGCTCGACCACTACGGAAAGACACGCGACTTCCCCGCCGACGAAGACGGTACGAGTCAACTGAGTATGCACCTACGGTTTGGTACAATCAGTATCCGCGAACTGGCCCGGCAGGCGCACGAAGCAGCGGACAAAACGTTCCTGAACGAACTGTGCTGGCGCGACTTCTACTTCCAGGTGCTCGATCACTTCCCGCATGTAGAGAAACATTCGTTTCGGCGCGAGTACGACAATATCAAGTGGCGTAACAATGAAGATGAATTCGAGAAGTGGTGCAAAGGCGAGACTGGTTTCCCGATCATCGACGCGGGGATGCGGCAGCTAAACGCCATCGGTTGGATGCACAACCGGGTCCGGATGATTACGGCCAGTTTTCTCTGCAAAAATCTGCTCATTGACTGGCGGTGGGGCGAAGCTTATTTTGGTAAAAAACTCCGGGACTACGACCTGTCGGCGAACAACGGTGGCTGGCAATGGGCGGCCGGGTCGGGTACGGATGCATCGCCTTACTTCCGGGTATTCAGCCCAGAGTCGCAAACAAAGAAGTTCGATCCTAAGAGCGAGTACATCAGGCGGTGGGTTCCCGAAGTTGATGATCCAGACAAGTACCATAAGCCCATCGTCGACGCCAGCGAAACCCGTCAGCGGGCGTTGGACGCGTATAAGAAGGGATTGGGAAAGTGAGTTTGTCGTTTGTGGTTCGTAGTTGCTGCCGCATAAAAACGTTGTCCAATGAACTACGAACCACACTACTCTACAACTTCCACTGCACGAGCCAGCCGGGCTTAACGGTCTTGGGGCGGGGGACTCCGGCGAGACCAGTTGCCGGATCGATGGCGATCAGGGTCAGCGGAATAACCGATTTTGTTTCAACGGACACAGCTTTTGTCGCCCGGAAAAATAAGGTGCCGTGACTGTCAATATCGTCTACAACAGCGTAAAGGACGTCGCCGGGTCGAAGCTCATCTTCACCTGCCAGAAGCGGCTCGGTTAGCGAAAAACTCCACGATTGGCCTATTTTAGGCTGACCTGCGCGGAGTAGCTTAGCGCCTACATCACCGGCAAAAATGGCGGGCGTATTCGGATGACTTTTTAGGAGTTCATTGAGCACGCTGTCCATTTTGGTGGCTTCACTGCGGGCAGGCCCCAACTTATCCAAATTTGCTTCGATTGGTACACCAACCAGCTCAGGTTCCTGATCCTGTAGCCAGCCCATGCGCCGGGCCTGTTCGCGCTCCGCTTCGTATTCGCGCCCTGTCGACGCCAGTAGTAACCCAATCGAGCCAACGCCGTAGGCTGGGTTGGTAAACAGTTCTTTCATGGCCAGAATCCGGTAGAGGTAGTACCCCGTTTCGGGATTCATGACCATGGCGTAATAGTCGCGCTGACCGGTCCGTGAGATTTTTCGCTGTACCATTCCCAGCCCACCATTGTAGGCCGCTGCAGCCAGTGTCCAGGAACCCAGTTGGCGGTGCAGATCCTTTAAGTAGCGACAGGCCGCTTCAGTCGACTTGCGCAGGTCGGTCCGCTCGTCGTTGGCCGGATCGATGGACAGCCCCATGAGTTTGGCGGTTTCGTCCATGAATTGCCAGTAGCCAACTGCCCCTGCTGATGACACTGCATTGGCCTGCCAGGCACTTTCGATCAATGGCAAATATTTGAAATCATTCGGTATGTTATGGCGGGCCAGGATTGGCTCGATGACCGAAAAAAACGGGGCCGACCGGGCTTTCAGTGCACCCACGTGCCGGGCATAACCCGAACTACCCGCCAGTGCTACCGCTAACTTTGCCGAAACGGTGCTTTGCTGTGTCGGAACCATTTCCCCGCAGAAATGCAGCCGGGCCAGACCAACCGCCGGGCGCAGTGACGGGCGGGGCGGAATGGGTTTCGTACTGCTGTGGCTTCCCTTTTTCTGGGCCAACAGCGGAGTCGCCAGAATGAGCAGGCTGAGCGTCAGCGGTAAAAATTGTCGAATCAGTGTGGGCAATGGAATAACGTGTTGGTTTAACCTATGGACAACAGCGGCCATTTTAGGTTTAGTTCGACGGATCTATTTATTGATTTACAGGCTCTTCCATGTCAATATCCAGCCGACGCGGACCTGCTCTATATCGGGAATTTCCACGCCCAAGCGTCCTGTAGCTGCATCAACGGCTGCCAATGAAAGGTCATACGTATGGTGCTCACTGGCTGAATATACTTTATCGGCCCGGAGATAGACCCGGTGGGTTTTGGGATCAACGTCTTCCACAATGGCATAGAGCATGTCGCCTTCAGAAACGGGTTTCCCATCGACTATACCAGCGCGAGTCAGGTTGAACACCCACGTCTGACCACGCTCCAGATTGGCCGATTGATGCAGGCGGGTGCGGATACCTTCCCGGAACACAGCGGCTGCGTTGGGCAACGGAATGTCGACTAGTCGATTCCCGGTGACCGGTGTATCAACAGGCTCGTTTACAGCTACTTCCGTAGCTTCGTCAAGCACCTGAACGGGTATTAACGCGTCGTCATCCGAAAAATCGACGGCTCCATCGAGGGGTCGGCGCAGGCTCGCTAGTACCCGGTCCGGAATAAATCCTTCGTACAGCTGTGAATTAGAAAACAACTCTTTGAACGCCAGAATGCGGTAGAGATACTTACCTGTCTCGGCGTTGAGTCGCAGGTAGTAATAGTCGCGTTGCTGCTGCCGGCGGATGTTGCCCAGTAGTGCGCCGATCCCATTATTGTAAGCGGCAGCCGCCAATGTCCAGGAGCCAAGTCGGTCGTGCAGGTAAGTGAGATAACGACAGGCCGCTTCGGTCGATTTGGCGAGGTTTTTTCGCTCGTCCTGACCGGGATGTACAATTAAACCAAGTTCGCGGGCGGTACCAGGCATGAACTGCCAGTAGCCAACGGCGCCCCTCGGCGATACGGCGAAACCCTGCAGTGCACTCTCGACCAGTGGCAGGTATTTAAAGTCGATCGGCACTTTGTGGCGGGCCAGAATCGGTTCGATTACCGGAAAGAATTTGGAGGCCCGCTGCCGCATTAGGAAAAGGTAATCATTGTGCTTCGTGTTGCGGGCCAGGGCTGATACCAGCCGTCTCGCGACTACTTCTTCGTGTAGGGGAACAGATTCACCACAAAAGTAAACGGGAGGAAGAGCTGCCAGACCGGGACCGGCGACGTAAGGGGTGGTTACTGAACGAACTGGCCTGGACACCAGTGAGGATACAGCCGGTGCCGATAGTAACAGACCTGCCGTCAATGACAGGGTAATCAAGTGGTTCATTCGGTTGAATACGTGTACGGTATACTATTATGACTAGTCAAGTAACACGGAGTAACAAATAAGATGCCTGCATTGACCAATTGATTCCACTTCAGGTAAAAAGCAAAAATAAACCCACAGCAGCAATGCTGTGGGTTTAAGAAGAAAAGGACGAGTGGGCGTTAAAGCCAATCCCAAAAATGAAGTGGACGAACACCACCGGCGGCTTTTTTACGCAGGAAGCGGGGGCGTCGAAAACGCAACACCGTCAACCCCATCATCACCTTACGAATTGGAAGCTCGGTATTCTGGTCTTCAATACCATTCGTCCGAGTACATAGCGAGCGTGCTGATTCCAGCCACTGCCGTGTGTCGGACGGTGCTTTTGTCAGCGCCGTATTGGGGCGAGGTCCCCAGGTTGGGTCGATAGCGTCGTCGTCAACCAGCTCGATCGTAGGCGAGTCCTTTATCTTTCGCGGAATGGCCAGTGGTTTGTGCCAACTGGGCAACGGCTTGATCAACTGCTCCATCGTTGAACTCTTCAACAGCACTGCATACTGACGC
>JAKONH010000316.1 GCA_022702045.1 Spirosomataceae bacterium | reverse complement strand
CAGGCAAACGGATTTGAGCGCCGTCAAGAGGGTGATATCCGCGTAGACAATAAGTCGCCTAAGGGTGATGCACCGTTTAAAGGGGACGATTACGTCGACTACGAGGAAGTGAAGTAAGTAGCTCTACAGGGGACGAATCTATAAAAAGCGAAGGGCAGCTATCAGTAACTGCCCTTCGCTTTTTAGTTGCCAGTCGGTTCCTCGTCGCGGTAGCGAACGGCTAGTCCGCGCATGCTGTAGCCGTTGTCGGTCGCGCTGGTATAATAAGTGTATTTGACGCCGACCAGGGCGTTGGCGCCCAGTTTCTTGGCCTGTAACGTTAGCCGGGCCAGCAACAATTCTTTCTCCTGCATATCATTGCCGCGTTTCAACAGCCGCTTATTGACCACTTGGCCGGCCTGAACGGGTGTTTCTTCACTAACTTCCAGGTCACGAATCGGCTCAAACGGCCGTTCGGGACGCTGGTTGTCGTAAAAGACATCGACGGGGAAGTTCGGTTTGTTTTTGATGTAGAGCCGGGCGGGGAAACAGCCCGACAGGCAGGCGGTCAGCAACAGCAGGTAGCCGATTTTCATATGGTTCGAGGAGGTAACGTAGCGAGAACTTCGGCTACGACGCGTGGATAATGGTCGTGTTCCAGTGCCTGTACCTTCCGGGCCACGTCGTCGGGTGTATCGGTCGGCGTAACCGGGCAATGGGCCTGGAAAATGGGGGCTCCCTCGTCGTAGTGTTCGTTGACGAGGTGAATCGTGATGCCCGATTCGGTTTCCTGAGCAGCCACTACAGCTTCGTGCACAAAATGGCCGTACATGCCCTTACCGCCGAATTTGGGCAGCAGCGCCGGGTGAATATTGACGATCCGATCGGGAAAGGCCTGCACGAGTCCGGCGGGCATCAGCCACATAAATCCAGCCAGTACGATCAGGTCGATACCCTGTTGCTGAAGCAGCTGGGTAATGCGGTCGGTCTGATAAAACGTTGTCCGGTCGAACAGTAGTACCGGAATATGAAGCCGTCGTGCCCGGTCGATAACGCCCGCTTTCGGATTGTTCGACACAATCAGGTCAATGGATATATCGGTCGAACCGACGAAATAGTCCGCAATCTTCTCGGCGTTAGATCCCGAACCTGAGGCAAAAATGGCAATGCGTTTCACTGAAAAAGGGGTTATTAACGGAATTGGTACGCAGATGACACAGACAAGGCGAATGACCACGAATAAAATCTGTCTACGTATCTCCGCTTAAATCCGCGTCATCTGCGCACCATTCATTCGCTGACGGGGGCAAATTACAACTTTTACCTATTTTTGTCCGTAGTCAACCGAAGCAGCCGATGCTGGCAACCAACCAACTTACGTTTGCGTACACCCCTGATAAGCAGTTCGCGTTTCCCGACGTGCGTTGCGCCAACCGCGAAGCCCTCCTGATTCTGGGGCGGTCGGGAACGGGGAAAACGACCTTTCTTCACCTGTTGGCCCTGTTGCTGACACCCAAAAGCGGCTCGGTAACCATCGACAGTACCGATCTGACCACGCTTAGCCCCGCACAAACGGCGGCCTTCCGCGCCCGGCACCTGGGAATTGTTTACCAGAAGCCGCACTTCGTCAGTTCACTGTCGGTGCTCGATAATCTGCTGATGGCCAACTACCTGGCCGGTAAGCCACAGGATAAAAATCGGGCGAGAGAATTAGCCAGCCAACTGGGATTTAGCGAGCATCTGGACAAGAAAACGAATCAGATGAGTCAGGGCGAGCAGCAGCGCGTCAGCATTGCCCGCGCCATGATGAATCAGCCTGACGTCATTCTGGCCGACGAACCGACCTCCAGCCTTGACGACGACAACACCGATCGGGTGGTCCGGTTGCTGCGTGAGCAGTCGGAACAGATCGGAGCCAGTCTGATTGTCGTGACGCACGACCAGCGACTGAAAGATGTATTTCCTAATCGGGTTGCGCTATGATACCAGAACCACTGTATCGCTTCCGCGCGTATTGGCTGTTGTTGGTCTGCCTGATTCCGCTGGTCACTACGGCACAAAACCGAAAAAAGAAAGATTATGTCGTATCGGTCACGACGGATTACGGACCGATGACGGTGGTGCTCTACGACCAGACGCCAAAGCACAAGGCTAACTTTATCAAGCTGGTCGACCAGAAGTTTTACGACGGATTGCTTTTTCACCGTATCATCGACTCGTTCATGATTCAGGGGGGTGACCCCGAATCGCGTACGGCCGTAGCTGGCGCTGCACTGGGAAATGGCGACGTCGGCTACACAGTGCCGGCCGAGTTCGTGCCCACGTTATTTCACAAGAAAGGCGCGCTGGGTGCTGCCCGCGATAATAATCCAGCGAAAGCCTCAAGCGGTTGTCAGTTCTATATCGCACAGGGGCGTGTCTGGGATGATGCCGGGTTACAGAAGCAGATTGACCGGATTGTAAGCATGAACGGACACGTGCCGACACCCGAACAGCAGCAGGTGTATAAAACCTTGGGAGGCACACCGCACCTCGATGGTAACTACACTGTATTTGGGCAGATTATCGACGGTCTGGCGGTAATCGACAGTATCGCCAAACAAGCCCGTGACGAGCGCAACCGGCCTCAAAAAGATATCCACATGCGGATGACGGGAAAATGGGTCAAAAAGAAAAAAATTACTAAACAGTTCGGGTATTCCTATCTGCAATAAGTCGGAAGCGGCTCAACCATCAACGCAACCGCCTAGTATATCACGATGAAAAAACGTATTCTGTTGACCGGCTCGAATGGTTTGCTCGGTCAGAAACTCGTCGATCTGCTGACGCAAACGGCTGATGTAGACCTTATTGCCACTGCGCGTGGTGACAATCGCCTGCCGTACACCGACGGGTACTCGTACCAGCCGATGGATATTACCAACTCGCAACAGGTGATGGACGTCATTTGTTCGACCCGACCAGACGTAGTTATCCACACTGCGGCCATGACAGATGTGGATAAGTGTGAATTGCAGAAAGACGACTGCTGGGCACAGAACGTAACAGCCACCGAATCGCTGGTTGAAGCCTGCCGCGAAACGGGCGCTTTTTTGGTCCATGTCTCGACCGATTTTATCTTTGATGGTACGGCTGGTCCTTACGATGAAACGGCTGAAGGCAATCCGATTAGCTTCTACGGCTGGAGTAAACTAGCGGCCGAGAGCGTGGTGCGGCACTCAGGTATCAGCTGGGCCATCGCCCGTACGGTGCTGGTCTACGGCATTGCGCACGACATGAGCCGAAGCAATATCATTCTGTGGGTGAAGAAGTCACTCGAAGACGGGAAGAATATAAAGGTCGTAACCGATCAGTGGCGGAGTCCGACGCTGGCCGAAGATCTGGCGAAGGGGTGCTACCTGATCGCCGATCAGCGGGCCGAGGGTATCTTCAACATCTCCGGTAAGGAAGTGCTGACACCTTACGAGATGGCTATCAAAACGGCTGACTATTTTGGGCTCGACAAATCGCTGATTGCCCAGGCCGATGGATCGACGTTTAAGCAGACTGCCCGTCGGCCTCCTCGTACGGGCTTCAGACTCGATAAAGCCCAGACAGTACTCGGCTACGATCCGCACAGCTTCGAAGAAGGTATTGCCTTGTTGGCTAGTCAGTTACAACAAATCGCGTGACGATTTCCGTGAAAGCGAAGCCCGGCAGCAAAGTCGATCTGTTTGAGATTGATGCTGCCGGGCAACTAACGGTCAAGCTCAAAGCCCCAGCGCAGGAGGGGCGGGCCAATGCCCACCTGATTGACTTATTCGCGCGTGAGCTTGGTATTCATAAGTCAGCCGTAACCATCGTCGCGGGCTTTACCAATCCACACAAACGGCTGGACATCGCGGTGTCAGCGGTCGATTACGACCGGTTTCTGGACCGGATCAGGACGATTTCCGCTTCCGGCGGTTCGTAGACAGGCTAAGCTTTTCCTGATTAAACGCAAATTCGTGTGCCCGGCGGGCCCGCTCGCGCATCTCCTGTGCTTTGGCCATAAACTGCTCCGACGCCTGGCGGTTGCCCCCTTCCGCAAACTGCTTACCCGACTGTTCCAGAATAATAACGGTTTCTTCCAGCTGCCGTATCGCGCTCCAGAACGACTCTTCAGTCATCCTGGTTGTTTCAGCCAGCAGCGAACTTGCCGTGTACGCATGACCGGTATGGCAGCGGTAGCGAACTAGTTTGCCCTCCCGAATACTGATCAGCGCGCCGTTGCACTCCGGGCAGGTGAGCGGGGTTAGCTCACCCATGTCCAGAATACCCATCTCGAAGGCATTATCCTGCGCAGCAATACCAATTTCAGTCGCCATTCGGTCCTCATCGGCAAATTCGTAAGGCGATGAATCAGGAATGGCCTCGCTGGTCAGACGAACCAGGAGGGCCGGCAGATCAGTCAGCGGAACGCGGTAGTCAACATCGACATAATTGAGTACACTGTTAGGCATGCTGGCATAAGCCGCGTCATCGGGTTCCTGCACGATGGTGATCCCGTTAAGCCGTTGCACCGACCACATACCCGACGTGCCGTCGTCGAGCATCCCCGTCAGGACGATACCAATTACCTGTGAGCCGTAGGTGTAGGCGGCCGATCGAAATAGCGCATCGATCGACGGGCGGAACCGGTTTTCTTTGGGGCCTTTTTTCACAAGAACCTGCTCGTATTCGATCAGCAGATGATGATCGGGTGGCGCGATATAGATACGGCCCGGTTGAATAACGTCACCATCAACGGGGTGTACTGCTTCGAGCGGACCGGCTGTTGACAGGATCTCGGGTAGCAGACTGGGGGTGTGAGGTGAAACGTGCAAGACAATAAACACGGAAGCCGTAAAATTGGCGGGTAGGGCGCTGACCAGTTCCTTTAGCGCGAAGACTCCTCCGGCTGACGCACCGATGACAACTATGTTTCGCTTTGCCATGTGATGGGTAAAGGATACTTTTATGAATAAGAGGTAAAGATCTACCGCTTAGATAGAATTAACACCCCGTCGGCTCCTTAGTTTTCAGGAGTATACGAACATGGCGAAAACCACACCAATCGATCTACCTAATTATACGGACGAACCCGTTTTCGTGCCTATCGTTGCTATTGGTGCCTCGGCCGGGGGGGGCGAAGCCATACGCGATTTACTGGCCAGTCTGTCGCCTACGACGGGTATGGCTTACGTGTATGTTCAACATCCTGACCCCAGTCAGCCTGAAGACCTGCTCAGCCTGCTGTCGCTTCACACCCCAATGACTGTTGTTGAAGCCCGGCAATCAATGCCCGTAGTTGCCAACCACGTATACGTGCTCCCGTTGAATGAGGAACTGGAAATACGAGACGGGGTCTTTTCGCACGTCGCCCGTCCGGATCAGGCGAGTTCGGATATGCCCATCGATCAGTTTTTTCTATCGCTCACCGAACACCAGAAAGAAGGCGCTATTGCTGTGTTGCTGTCGGGGTCGACCGTCGATGGCG
>JAKONH010000283.1 GCA_022702045.1 Spirosomataceae bacterium | reverse complement strand
GTATAGGTTGATTGGCACAGTGAGCACGGAGCAAGTACGGTCATGATAGGGCGTGTTTAATTGACCGCAAAAGTAAAAAATTACACCGCTAGTAGCTTTTTGACAGGATAAACAGGATTTTCAGGATTACGGATATGCCACCCTTACCAGCGCAGTTAACTGGTTACGCATCCTGTCCATCTTGTAAATCCTGTCGAAAAAACGTGTTACTCGCTACGTAACGACTTGACTGGGTTCATCAATGCTGTGGTCATCGTTTTTCCGCTGATCGACACGATGACCAGAAGCATGATGAGCAGGGACGGGACCGCAAACAACCACCAGCTCAACTCAATACGGGCAGCATAATCGGCCAGCCAATTTTTAACCAGCAGATACGTGATGGGTAGGCCAATCAGGATAGCAATCAATGCAGTTCGGATAAAGTCTTTCGAGAGCAGCACCAGCAGATTCGCGGTACTGGCACCGATCACCTTACGAATACCGATTTCCTTGGTGCGTTTCGCCACGGTGAATGTAGCCAGTCCGAATAAGCCTAAGCAGGAGATCAGTATGGCGAACCCCGTCAGTGCGCTAAATACATGCTGAAAGCGGTCGTCCGCCTTGTACTGCTTATCGTACTCGCTGTCCATGAAAAAATAACTAAAGGGCGCATCAGGAAAAGTAGTCTCGTAGGCTTTCTTCAATGTAGCCAGTTGTTTATCCGCTTCCCCGCCCGAAAATTTCACACTGGCGAAGGAGTCGAATTTGGGTGAATACAAATGGATGATGGGGATATAGCTGGCTTTTGGCGATTCGTAGTGGTAGTTACTAACGACCCCGCGAATCGTAGCCTGACGGCCCCAGAGAGTGACTTTTCGGCCAATAGCCTCGCGGGGTGACGGAATATCCCATAACCGTAAGACTTCTTGGTTGATAATCAGTTGCCGATCCGTCGTATCCGTCTGCGCTGGCTGGGTGGACGCATCGAAGTTCCTGCCGGCCAGCAGGCGAAGGCCCATCAGATCGATGAACGACGTATCAATGTCGGTCAGGTAATAATTATAGGCTGTTTTCTCCGGCGTGTCGGTTAGGTTGATACCCGTCGTCGAACTCAGCTGAACGGTACCCAGGCCCGGTACCGTGCTGGAAAACGAAACCGCCTTTACCCGCGCCTGACTAAGTAACAACTGCCGGAATTGGCTATGATGGGTAGCGTTGCTTTTTACAGGGGCTTTCACTACCAGCGTTCGGTCAAGGCTGACCCCCAGATCCTGTTTTCGTAAAAACGATACCTGCTGGTAAACGACGAAGGTTTGTACCAGTAAAATTAGAGTAATCGTAAACTGAAAAACAACCAGTGCTTTACGAAGCGTTGCTCCTTTGATGGACCGGGCGAAGCTGCCTTTCAGTACGGTGACTGGTTTGAACGAAGACAGAACGAACGCCGGGTAGAAACCCGATAGCACTATACTGAGTAGCAGAAAGGCCCCGGTGCTAAGCCAGAAGAACATGTCGCCGAATACGCTGAACCCGTCGGGTAAGCCAGCCACCTGCACAAACACAGGTTCCAGAAGAGCAATCAGGACGAGCGACAAGGCCCCGGCGGTACAATTGATCAGAATGGTTTCGGTGAATACCTGCGTTCGGATCTGTGTCTGTGTCGATCCCACGACTTTACGCAGGCCCATTTCCCGCGCCCGGTCGAGGGCCTTGGCTGTAGTCAGGTTGACGTAGTTGACCACCGCACTGAACAGGACGAGCAGGGCTACGCTCAGCAGGAAATAGACCGACCGGGCGTCACCGTTCGGTTCGACCTCAAACGTTTTGTGTGAATGCAGATGAATATCACGTATTGGCTGACCGATGACCCGCTCGTGCAGCAGCCGCTTTTCCACATGCAACCGGTCGTTGAACGCCACCAGTGATCGATTGAAATCTTCGTAACGGGTCTTCTCCGCTAACTGTACGTAGGTAAGCGTGTTGTTGCCGTCCCAGTTGTTTTCTGTTTCTCCGAATTCGGTCAGCATGGTGGGGTAGGACAGGAGCATGTTGACTTTCAGGTGCGTATTGACTGGGCTATCGGGGATCACCCCTACAATAGCAATCAGCACATTACCCTTCGATCGGGTAATCGTCAATGTTTTGCCCACCACGTCGAGCGTGTGGAAGTACGTTCGCGCCATTGATTCCGTCAGAACGGCCTGACGAGGCTGGGTAAAAAGCGCTGTCCGACTTCCACGTAGCAGCGGATAGTTGAATAGCGAAAAGAAAGACGAATCGACTGCAAAAACGCGCTCTACCAGATGATAGGTGTTTCCAATCTGAACGGTTATTGTTGGCTCACTGATTGGATAGGCGCGGGTGTAGTTGACAACCTCTTTCAGTTCGCGTTTGGCTCTGGGGCCCAGGGGTGGGTTTGTTTCGGTGTCCTGTACGTTGACCGCATCACCATTCAGGTAATCCATGGTCAGACGCACCAGCCGACTTGCCTGCGGATTGTCACGTTCGTAGCTCAGTTCAAATCGTACGTACTGAACAATCAACAGGGCTATCGCTAACCCTAGCGCCAGCCCGCCGATATTGATCAGCGAAAATGTCTTGTCTTTCCAAAGGGTACGCCAGGCAATTTTGAGATAATTAACTAGCATGATCGTGATGGTTTATGTAGAGCCGTAAGATTTTACGGCTCACACTGGAATGGCAATTCTATTCAGAGCGAAGCGATTTTACTGGATTCATCAGGGCGGCTCTTATACTCTGAAAGCTGACCGTCAACAGCGTGATGAGCAGTGCGCCTAGTCCCGCGACGACGAAAATCCACCACGACAGCTCGGTGCGGTAGGTGTAGTCCAACAGCCACTCGTTCAGGTAGTACCAGGCAATGGGCGATGCGATGAAACAGGCGATGAGTACCAGGGTCACAAAATCTTTTGAGAGCAGGCCCCACAGATTCAGCACCGACGCACCCAGCACTTTGCGTACGCCGATCTCTTTCGTGCGTTGTTCGGCGGTAAACGACGCCAGTCCGAACAGGCCCAGGCAGGAAATGAGAATAGCCAGAATGGAAAAAACACCAGCCAGC
>JAKONH010000270.1 GCA_022702045.1 Spirosomataceae bacterium | reverse complement strand
ATTTTTTTACCAACTCTTTCATAACAGGCTCATCAGTAATTTCGTGGCTCTAATCATGTCAGACACTTCTTCTCGCCTTCTGGCTGCTTGCTTCTTATTCAGCGAAACAACGCAGCTATAGCGCAATTCAGGATTCCATACTTTGACGGTTGACCATTCAGAAAGGTGGAACAGTTTGATTTTTTCTTCAACCCCTGACAGATGAAGAAGGTCATCGAAATTGTGTGTCTTAAAACTCGCCAATCCGTCAAACTCTCTTCTCGTTTCGGAAAAACCGTCTCATCGGCGCGTTTTACATATGCGGAGTTTTAACATTATCTCAACGACGTAACCACGCAAGTAAGTGGCTCCGTCGTATCGCTCTGCTTTCAAAAGAATTTCTGCATCAGCCAGGCGCTCGGTGGCAATACGCTTCAAATCGGCTCGTGACAACATGCAGGTCAATATATAAAAAAGCACATCAACCTGCCAGCTCCATCTTCAGGAACTTACCAGTGTAGCTGCCTTTTGCTTCAGCGACTTTTTCGGGTGTTCCTTCGGCGATAATTTGGCCACCTTTGTTGCCGCCTTCCGGCCCGAGGTCAATGACGTGATCGGAGACTTTGATCACGTCGAGATTGTGCTCGATAATCAGGACCGTGTTGCCCTTATCGGCGAGTTTGTTCAGCACGTCAAGCAGGTGTGCTATGTCCTGAAAATGCAGGCCAGTCGTTGGTTCGTCGAGAATATACAGGGTCTTGCCGGTATCTTTCTTCGATAGCTCTTCAGCTAGTTTCACCCGCTGTGCTTCACCACCCGACAGCGTCGTAGCGTGTTGACCCAGCGTGATGTAGCCCAACCCAACATCGTTCAACGTTTGGACTTTCCGCAGAATTTTCGGCTGACTGGCGAAGAACTCCAACCCCTGCTCAACGGTCATGTCGAGCACATCGGCGATGGATTTGCCTTTGAAACGAACTTCCAACGTTTCGCGATTGAACCGCTTGCCCTTGCAGGTTTCGCACAGCACGTGTACGTCGGGGAGGAATTCCATCTCGACTTTCTTCATGCCGGCCCCTTCACAATCTTCACAGCGACCACCCTTCACGTTAAATGAGAACCGACCGGGTTTATACCCCCGAATCTTGGCTTCCGGCAGCTCGGCAAACAGCGAGCGAATATCCGAGAACATACCCGTATAGGTAGCCGGGTTAGAGCGGGGCGTCCGACCGATTGGCGACTGATCGACCTCGATCACCTTGTCCAGATGCTCCAGCCCATCAACAGTTTTAAACGCAAGCGGCTCCCGTTTCGACTTGTAGAAATGGCGATTCAGGATGGGGAACAGCGTCTCGTGAATCAGCGACGATTTGCCACTACCCGACACCCCGGTGATACTGATCATTCGACCGAGCGGCAGCTTCAGCGTTACGTTTTTCAGGTTGTGCCCCGTTGCATTTTTGATCAGCAGAAACTTGCCGTTACCTTTCCGCCGTTCGGTCGGTACAGCAATGGCCCGGCGTCCACTTAGGTAGTCGGCGGTTGTACTGCCGTTTTGAATAAACTCGTCGGGTGTACCAATGCCGACAACCTGCCCGCCATGCCGACCGGCGCCGGGACCGATATCGAGGATAAAGTCGGACTCGAGCATCATGTCCTTATCGTGCTCCACAACCAATACCGTGTTGCCCAGATCACGCAGGTTTTTCAATGAGTCGATCAGCTTCACGTTGTCGCGCTGATGCAGGCCAATGCTCGGCTCATCCATGATATACAACACTCCGACGAGCTGTGTACCGATCTGCGTGGCCAGCCGGATACGCTGTGCTTCGCCACCCGACAACGTTCGTAACGACCGGTCGAGCGTCAGGTAGTCCAGCCCAATGTCGATCAGAAAGCCGATGCGTTTGCGTATTTCTTTCAGTATTTCCTTGCCGATAATGTTCTGCCGATCCGTCAATCGATCTTCCAGGCCGCCAAACCAGGTGGTCAGCTCCGATATGTCCATACGGGCCAGTTCGGAGATGTTCTTCTGGTCGATTTTAAAAAACAGTGATTCTTTTTTCAGGCGGGCACCATGGCATTCCGGGCAAGTCTTAACGACCATAAAGTCTTTGATCCACTCCTGAATTTTATCGGTGGAGTTCTCCTGCTGCCGCTTCAGAAAGTTGACGATACCCTCAAACTTGAAATTGAAATGATCAGCCTCGTACTTTTTTTTCGACGGATCGGCCGTATCCGCTTCCGTACCGTACATCAACGCATACAACAGGTCGTCGGGATATTTACTGACGGGCGTACTTAGACTCAGCTTGTACTTCTTCAAGATCGCTTCGATTTCCTTAAAAATCCACAACTCGCGGTATTCACCCAGCGGTGCAATAGCACCCCGGCTTACACTCAGCGACTTGTCGGGAATAACCGATTCTTCCGTAATTTCTTCGATCACGCCCAGCCCGTTACATACCGGACAGGCGCCGTAAGGCGAGTTGAACGAGAATGAGTTCGGCGAAGGCTCGTCGTAGCTGATACCCGACTCCGGGTCCATCAGGTTCTGTGAAAAGTATACCAGTTGGCCGCTGCCATCAAGCATCTGCATGGCCCCTTTTCCCTGCTTCAGCGCCGTCTGCACCGACTGACTCAGCCGATACCGTGACTGCGAGTCCCCGGCATCGGCTTTCGGAACGATCCGATCGATGACAATTTCAATGTCGTGGATTTTGTAGCGGTCGAGCTGCATTTTCGGTACGATATCCTGCACTGTTCCGTCGACACGTACTTTGGTGTAACCCATCTTGGCGATCTGCACGAACAGCTCGCGGTAATGCCCTTTGCGTCCTTTAATGACCGGTGCCAGCAGGGTGAGTTTCTGCCCGGCATACTGCTCCAGAATCGTATCGATGATCTGATCCTGCGACTGCCGCTCCATCTTCCGGCCGGTTATGTACGAAAACGCTTCGCCAGCGCGGGCGTAGAGCAGTCGCAGGAAGTCGTAAATCTCGGTAGTGGTACCGACCGTCGAGCGCGGATTTTTCGAGGTCGTCTTCTGTTCGATCGAAATTACCGGACTCAGGCCGTTGATCTTATCGACGTCGGGCCGTTCCATATCGCCGATAAACGAGCGGGCATAAGCTGAAAAGCTTTCCATGTACCGGCGTTGGCCTTCGGCGTAAATGGTATCGAACGCAAGCGACGATTTGCCGCTCCCGCTGATCCCCGTAACGACCACCAGCTTGTTGCGCGGAATCGTTACGTCGATGTTCTTCAAGTTATGTTCGCGGGCCCCCAGCACTTCGATTTGCTCGTAGCCTGTCAGGTCAATATCGTTCAGTTGAGTCGTTTCTTCTGTCGTCACGCGTTGGGGTTGGCTTATTCTAAAAAACAACGTAAACGGGCACCGCGTAGTTTCCTCGAACCCAACTCGATTTAGGGGTTCAGCAGTAGTTAATTTATTAGTTGGATGTGCTTTAACGGATATGCGCCATTTGTTCTATCTCACCACTTTTCTTCTTGGTTTTACTAACACATCGCTGGCTACTATATTCCTTGCCAACACCCGTCCTGTTTCTGTTCACCGGCCTTCGCCCCGTCACACGCGCCCTCATCCTATACGAACGAGTACCCGCCATTTTTACCGCAACAGCGTGGGCAACCGAGTCCAATCACCAATGTTCTATTCGGTTCCTCCAGCGGATGCAACGGCCGAATGCCGCGATGGTTCGTATAGTTTCAGCCAGTCTCGCCGAGGGACCTGTTCCGGTCACGGCGGGGTGAAGCGATGGCTGTAGACATGCTATTTACCGGTGTTATTTGTTAGCTTTACTATCCATGCACTACTACGACAACGCCATGTTAACGACCGTACACGGCATATATCAAAACGGCCAGATTATTCTCCACGAAACCCCGCCTGTTCAGGACGGCACGGAGGTCTTTGTGACGTTTTTAAACGAAGTTAAGCCAAGCGAACCCGTGTCAAAAGGCGGAGTACGGTTTGGTAGTTTAGCGGGTAAAGTCAGCTTACCCGATGATTTCAACGAGCCGCTTGATGACCTGCGTGATTACATGTGAACCGTATGAAATTTCTGATTGACACGCAAGTGCTGATTTGGGTACAGGAAAACAACCCGGCACTATCAAAACGCGCCCATGCGCTTCTATCCGACAGCACCAATACGGTTTGTATCTCTCAGGTGAGTCTGTTTGAAATCGCGATCAAACTTAAGATCGGTAAGCTACCCTCTTTTCGGATTACGCTGGATGAACTGATCCAGCAAGTCGACAGCGATAACTTTCAGCTTCTCGGCATGACAAACAGCCATCTTATCGCCTACGACAAAATTCCCTTCTTTGAGGATCACCGAGATCCATTCGATCGGCTGATTCTGGCAACGCACTAGCTGAACGAATGCCAGTCATTTCGGCCGATGAGAAGTTCACCAGTTATCGCGACGTAGTGGACTTGATCTGGTAAACCATTAGAAAGTTTTATTCCGCATGGTAAAGTCGCCTAACTGGACACGTGAAGA
>JAKONH010000248.1 GCA_022702045.1 Spirosomataceae bacterium | reverse complement strand
CGGCGCAATTGGCGGGTTGCCGCGAAGTTGTGCTTTGCACACCTGCGACGCACCCGGCCGTTTACTTTGCGGCTAAGCTGGTAGGCATAACGAAGGTCTTTCAGGTTGGCGGTGCGCAAGCCATTGCAGCCATGACCTACGGCACAGAGTCGGTACCAAAGGTGTACAAGATTTTCGGCCCTGGCAACCAATACGTTACGGCGGCCAAGATGCTGGCAGCGAAAGAGGGCATGGCCATCGACATGCCCGCCGGTCCAAGCGAGGTAGCCGTTTACGCCGACGATACCGCCATTCCGGCCTTCGTAGCCGCCGATCTGCTGTCGCAGGCCGAACACGGCCCGGATAGTCAGGTGTTGCTGGTATCGACAAGTCGTAAGCTGGTCGAGCTGGTGAATCTGACCCTTAGTACGCAGTTGGGCAAGCTATCCCGTGAAGCCGTTGCCGGCAAAGCCCTCACCAACAGTAAAGCCATTCTGGTCGACACCCCTGCCGACGCCATTGATCTGCTAAACGACTATGCCGCCGAACACCTGATACTGAGCGTCGCCGATGCCGAACAGGTCGCCGAGCAGATCATCAATGCCGGGTCGATTTTTCTGGGAAACTACACCCCTGAGTCCGCTGGCGATTATGCATCGGGCACCAATCACACGCTACCGACCAACGGCTTTGCCCGTGCGTACAGTGGTGTATCGCTGGACAGCTTCGTCAAAAAGATCACGGTGCAGCACATCACTCCCGACGGTTTACAGGTTCTGGGTCCGATTGTCGAAGCGATGGCTGAAGCGGAATCACTGGACGCCCACAAGCGTGCTGTCAGTCTCCGCCTGGCCAGTCTGACCGAAATGAATCCGGTCTGATTTTGTTATCTTGCTGAAAACAATCGACTATGAGTCAGCTACTGATTGAAATTGATTCGTCGGAAGATGAAGAACTGGTTCGTCAGTTATTAGCCCGGCTTAATGTGCGGGTCGTACGCGACACCTCGCTTGATGAGCGGAAAAAGAAATTCAAACAGGCTCTTGATAATCTTATAGCGAGTAGAGCCGCCGAAGCATTTGGAGACCCAACCGAGTGGCAGCGAGAGACGCGTAAGGATAGAGTACTTGACGGAAGAGACGAATGATTGTAGACAGTAATGTAATTATCTACGCCATTTAGGATAATAACGAGCAATTGAAGGACTACCTGACGAGTCAGCTGGAGAGGGTTTGCACATCAGATATTGTTAGAATCGAAGTTATCGGTTATCACAAAAACACACCGACGGTAAGAAATCAGTTTGAACTCTTTTTTGAGTCAATAACCACCTTTGTCATTAGTGAAGCGATTATTTTGAAAGCCGTCGCACTACGTCAGCAACGGAAACGCTCTTTAGCCGATTCCATCATTGCCGCTACGGCACTGATACATTCGATGCCCGTGCTGACCAACAACGTAGCTGATTTTACCGACATCGACGGCTTACAGGTCATCCGGTTAGCCGATGTGCTAAACCCATGAAACACCTGACTGACCTGTTGCTGCTGGGAGACTCGCGACTCTACGAACGCTGCGAACCGGTGACCGAATCGGACTTGCCACTCGTAGCGGGCTGGGTTGCCGATCTGCACAATGTGATGGAGGAAATCAGGGCGACGTATCAGTTTGGGCGCGGTATTGCAGCACCCCAGCTCGGCATCATGAAACGGCTAATTTACCTGAACACCAGCCACCCAGATTACGGTGGGCCTCGGGTACTTCTCAATCCTGAACTCACCAGCCTTAGCCCGGAAACCGACGAACTGTGGGACGACTGTATGAGTTTCCCGAACCTGCTGGTGCGCGTTCAGCGACATTGTCGGCTTACGTTCACCTTCCGCGACGAATACTGGCAATCGCACACCTGGACTGTCGACGACTGGGCGCTGGCAGAACTAATTCAGCACGAATACGACCATCTGGAAGGCGTTCTCTGCACGATGCGGGCCATCGACGCCCAATCGTTCCGCTGGCGACCGACACCGATAAACTAATATCAGACAAACGAAAAAAGCCGTAAGAGAGCCAAAATCATATTCTTTCGTCTCACGTCTTTTCTCTTTCCTCAAAATTATGTTTCAACTCGACGCATTACTTCGCCCCCACATCGCTGCACTGGTACCCTATTCGTCGGCGCGGGATGAATACACCGGTACGGTGGGCGTTTTTCTCGATGCCAACGAAAACCCGCTTGGCTCAACCACCACCGAAGGCGATTACAATCGCTATCCCGACCCACATCAGCAGGCAATCAAGCAACGGCTGGCCCCTATCAAAGGCGTTCGGCCAGAACAGATCTTTCTGGGCAACGGCTCCGACGAACCCATTGACCTGCTCGTGCGTGCCACTTGCCGGCCCGGCCAGGATGGGCCCGGCCAGGATAGGCCCGGCGTCGATCATATTCTGATCATGCCTCCTACCTACGGCATGTATGAAGTGTCGGCATCGATCAATGATGTAGCGATTACGAAGGTACCACTGACGCCCGATTTTCAGGTCGACACCGACGCCGTACTGGCCGCTATTACCGAAACGACGAAGTTGATTTTTCTGTGTTCACCCAACAACCCATCGGGGAATCTGCTGCAGCCCGACGCCATCCGCCGGATTCTGGAAGCCGCCAAAACGGCACTGGTTATCGTCGATGAAGCCTATATCGACTTCGCCGACGTACCATCCTGGGCGGCACAGCTCGACAAATACCCCAACCTCGTCGTGCTGCAAACGTTCTCGAAAGCATGGGGACTGGCGGGGCTGCGGCTGGGCATGTGCTTTGCCTCACCAGAGCTGATCGCGGTGATGAACAAGATCAAGCCGCCGTACAATATCTCGGCACCGACGCAGGCACTGGCCCTCGACGCGCTGACTCACGAGGCTGACAAACGGCAAATGGTCGATGAGATCATGACCGAGCGGCAGTGGCTGGCCGATGCGCTGCAAACGTTGCCGATCGTGCAGCACATTCATCCATCCGACGCGAACTTCCTGCTCGTTCGTTTCGCCGATGCGAAGGAAACCTTTGCGTACCTCATTGACCAGCAAGTCATTGTGCGGGATCGTTCATCGGTAAAACTGTGTGATGGCTGTCTGCGCATTACCGTCGGTACACGGGCTGAAAATGAGCGACTCATTGAGGTACTGCGTCATCCTGCTCCCGCCCCGGCCGACGATCAGTTGCCGCTGGGCACGGGCGATCAGGCGACAAAGCCCGAACTGGTGTCGAACGACTGATTATCTTTGGCTACTGTTACGACCACGGCGTCGCGATTTCGTAGTGCCGTGGTCCTTTATTTACCACAAACCGTTTGCGTATGCGTACTTCTGTTTTCCTGGCTACCGTTTTTTTGCTTAGCTTATTTGGCACCACCGACCGCGCCCAGGCGCAGTATAACAACTGGGCCGTTGGCTTCCGAATCGGCGAACCGGCGGGGATTAACGTTCGCAAGTACTTCGGCGAGAAGAAAGCGTTCGACCTGAACATCGGTACGTTTGGTGGCCTGTACGGCACAAACCGGAGTTACCGCAGTGGGCAGTATCGCAGCGTCGGGTTTTCGGTTCAGGGCCACTACCTTCGGTACGCCCCCATTACCAAGAGCGAAAGCATCCGCGGGTATTATGGCTACGGTGGCCAGATCAACACACGCCGATATTATCCGATCCGGCTCAACGGTGAGTACGAAAATGCCCTGTCACTGGGGGTGTCGGGCATTGGTGGGGTTGAGTTTTTTCCACCCGGCAAGCCGTATTCATTCTTTCTGGAAACCGGCGTTTACGTCGAACTTTTGCAGGCACCATTCTTCCTGAACCTCAACTCCGGTCTGGGACTGCGGTATAATTTTTAATGATTTACGGTATTCAGTTTACGGTTTATAGTTCGCGACGCATTCACCCTGTCACTTAGCGTCACTACTACATATAGTCAACCGAGGCCACCGTAAACCAAACATCGAAAACCGTAAACCTCCCTCAAGCCTTGTTTAAAATCTATAGTTCATCGGCCGGTTCCGGCAAGACGTACACCCTCACCAAGGAGTACCTCAAGCTGGCGTTGCACCCCAATCAGAAAGACGACTACTTCCGGACGATACTGGCGGTAACGTTTACCAACGCAGCAGCCAACGAGATGAAAGACCGGATTCTGAGGGAGTTGCAGAAAATGGGCGGCACGGAGGACGCTACCCCGTTGCTCAACGACCTCACGGCTGAGCTCTATGAAAGCCCGGAACCAGGTACGGTTCTGTTCACTGAAGCACAACAGGCTATCCGGCAGAAAGCCGGGCGGGTGTTCCGAACCATTCTGCATCGCTACGCCGATTTCAGTGTCACCACCATCGATTCGTTTACGCAGCGCATCGTTACGGCCTTCACCGATGAATTGGGCCTGCCCTATTCATTCGAGGTCGAAATGGATACCGACGAAGTGCTGGGCGAAGCGATCGACACCCTGCTCGAAAAGGCGGGGACCGATGAGATGGAGGAAATTACGACCGTGCTACGGGAATACTACATGCACACAGCCACCGAGGGCGGTAGCTGGATGATGCTCCCGGAAACCCTCAAGGAATTTGGCTACAACCTGACCTCCGATCAGTTTTATCAGGCTGTCAATGCCGCACAGGAGCTCACACCCAAAGCATTACGAAGCATCCGGCAACAACTCCTCGACCACAACAGTCAGGTCGAAACCGATATCGTCACCGTCGGTCAGCAGGCGTGGGGACTGATTACCAGACAAGGTCTGAGTGAAGCCGATTTCAGCTACGGCAACGCCGGTGTCGGTGGGTTTATTCGGGCAGTAGCGTTTGGCGAATCTGGCAAAGAGGTCGGTACGCGGGTTCTTAACGCAATCAACGACGGAGCCTGGTACGGCAAGAAAGCCCCTATGGCCACGCAAAGTAGCATCGACAGCATTGCCCCCGACCTGACCGATTGTATTCAGCAGATTATTGCGATTCGCGAAGAGAGCGGCAGTCAGGTTACGCTGTTTAACGCGCTGCTTCCCCACCTGCAAAAACTTGCGCTGCTGAAGCAGATTCGGCTTGAATTCGATGACCTGCTTCGGAAAGACGGTCGCGTACACATCTCGGAGTTCAACAAGAAAATTCTGAACATCGTCACGTCGGAGCCGGTACCGTTTCTGTACGAACGACTCGGCACGCGTTATAACCACGTCTTGATCGATGAATTTCAGGATACATCCCGGCTTCAGTTTGCCAACCTGCTTCCGCTGATTGAAAACTCAGTGGCCGCCAGTCAGTTCAACCTCGCCGTGGGCGATGGTAAACAAGCCATCTACCGGTTTCGGGGGGGGGACATGGATCAGATCGTATCGCTGCATCGGGGCGACTTAGCCAGCCTGCGCGAAGCCCATGGACCCGACAGTTGGACTGCCGACCGGATCGATACGCTCCACGGCCATATAGAACCCGCCCTACTCGATACCAACTGGCGCAGTGCCCAGCCCATCGTTCGATTCAACAATGATTTCTTCGAACACACGGCTCGCCGGTTCGAGAGCGAACATCGCCGGGTAAGCGACGTGTTCGACGCCGAGCAGAAATTTCACCAGAAGGTCAGCAGCCGGGCGAACCCGGAGGGGCATGTACAGATCGATTTCGTAGCGGCCAATCTCGACGAAGGCATCGACCTGACCGGGTCTATGCTGGCGAAAACGCTCGAACACCTCCATAAAGCCATTGCTGATGGCTACGCCTACGGCGATATAGCCATTCTGTGCCGAACCAAACGACACGCCCGCGCCCTGGCTAATGAGCTGTACAGCCAGCATATTCCGCTGGTGTCGGCCGACTCACTGTCGCTCGAATCGTCAGAGCCGGTGAAATGGCTGGTCACGGTGATGCAGGTGTTGCAACGACCCGATCAGAAGCTGCTGCGCTACGAACTACTGTACCTGTTCCAGCGGGTTGTCCGCAACGTATTTCCCGACAACGAACTGGCAAGCGCCCTGCGGCAAGTCGCCGAAACGGGACACGAAGCCGTGTTTGACTACCTGCGTAGCGAAGGCTACCCGCTCGAACCGCATGCGCTGAGTCAATTGAATCCGTACGAGTTGGCCGAGCGCCTAACAGCTCAGTTCAATCTGTTCGCACAGACTGAACATAACCCGTTCTTGTTTCGCTTCCTCGACGAGGTACTGACGTTCAACGCTAAGCGAAGTGGGCACCTAAGCGACTTTTTACTGTACTGGAAAGGAGCTAGCAGCAAGATTTCGGTCGAAGGTGCCAAACGCGACGCCGTTCATATTCAGACGATTCACAAATCCAAAGGACTGGAATTTCCGGTTGTGATTATCCCGTTTGCCAACTGGCAGACAAGCCCTTCGCCACGGAGTACCATCTGGGTCGATCTCGCCGACCTCCGCACCGACAAGCTGGCTTACCAGACCGAAACCGGTGAGTTGATGCGGCTACTGAGTGCGCCCGTACACCCGGTCAATAATCTCAAAAAGACGCCCGACGTCATTCGGAATCAGTACGAGGATGAGGTAACGCGTACGTTCCTGGAGAACATGAACCTGCTCTATGTGGCGTTCACCCGCGCGGCCGACCGGCTGTACGTCATCAGCGAGCAACTGCCCGATTTTAACAAAGGCCGTGATTCTGTCACGCAGTGGCTGCACGGTTTTCTGCGTGACAGTCTGGTGGCCCAAACATGCGGTTGTGGCTGGCAAGAAGGCCAGATCAGTTACGTCATCAGCGACTGTATGCAGCGGTGCGAGCCAAAGGAACGTACGGCTAGTTACGCGATTGAACTAGATGAGATCATCAGCGGTAGCCGGGGGCAGGACCTTCAACTGCGTCGGCAGGCCGACCGTGTGTTCGACGTCGCAACGTTCGAACGGAACCGCGAGCAGGATCGTAAACTCGCGGCTGCACTGAGTCTGATTCGCGGTCCCGGCTGTATTGAAAAGGCGTTGCGCCAACTAACGAGCGAAGGATTGGTCCGGCAATCGGAATGCGATGCCCTAAGCGAGCGCCTGCAGGCCATCGTGGGGCACCCCGACCTTGCCGGCCTCTTCGACCCGACCCGCCGAATCGACACCGACCGGAGTATTCTAAGTGCGCGCCGGCTTCACGGTGCTCCGCATCGCGTGGTTCACGGCCTGCACAATGAGATAACGCTGATCCAATACATATCACCTTCCGAAACTACCGACGAGTCGATAGCAGACCCAGCTGATGGCCTGCGATATTTTATCCGCCTGTACCGCGAGATGGATTTCCCCGAAGTCGACGGACGACTGGTGTATCTGTACGAAGAGCCTGTCATCGTTCGGATAAATTAACTAGCTGTAGCCTGATGGTTGAGTAGCCTGGAGGTCCAGGCTACAGCTACATAACACCCACAATCACGTATGCGCTTTTTTCAACACATTACCCTTGTCGTCGGCTTATTTGCGGCCACAACGGTTTCCGGACAAACCCAATCGCCTTACGAACTACGGACAGGACGCGAACTTAGTCTGTTCAGTGTGGGGGCCGCAACGGGTATTACAGCGCTTGTCCTGGAGAAGACAGTTGACCCACTGACGCCCACTACGATCGCAACCCTCGACCGGTCGGCCCTCAACGCATTCGACCGGGGGGCCGCATACCGCTACAGCCATACCGCCGACCGGCTCAGCGACGTCACACTGGCCGGAAACGTTGCCCTGCTTGGTGCACTGACCCTGGGTACCTCAACGATGCGGCAGGATGTGAAAACGATTGGCGTCATGTTTCTGGAAACGGCGCTATTAGCTAATGGCATTCAGCGCTCGGTGAAAAATATAGCACAGCGCACCCGCCCCTACGTCTACAACCCTGATGTACCACTAGCCGACAAGCTGGACCGTGAAGCCCGTCAATCGTTCTTTTCGGGTCACGCGACCAACGCCTTTGCAGCTGCCGTCTTCACCGGCACAACCTTTAGCCATTATTTTCCAACCTCACGGTACCGCTCCGTGGTTTGGGTTGGCTCACTAGGGCTGGCGTCGGCAACGGCGGTGCTGCGTTATGAAGGTGGGCTCCACTATCCCAGCGACCTGATTGCCGGGGCCGCGTTCGGTTCGCTGGTAGGTTGGGGTATTCCGAAATTACACGAGGTTAAGAACCGCTCCGGAATTGGGCGTCGGCTCGATATTCAGCCGTTCAGCAACGGTCAGGCTACTGGAATTTACGCCCGACTACTCGTGTTTTCCCGTTAGCTTTGCGCTCCCCCATGACGAAAATTACCGACCACATTAAGGCCGCCAACGGCAAACCCATTTTCTCCATTGAAGTGATTCCGCCCATCAAGGGCGATAACCTGAAGAATCTGCTCGACAACATCGAGCCGCTGATGGAGTTTAGGCCACCGTTTATCGACGTCACCTATCATCGCGAAGAATACATCGAACGGCCCATGCCCGACGGGTCTATTCAGAAAATTGTGACCCGAAAACGGCCCGGTACGGTCGGCATCTGTTCGGCAATTCTGCACCGTTTTGGCGTCGATCCCGTGCCGCATGTATTATGTGGCGGCTTCTCGCGCGATGAAACCGAGGATTTCCTGATTGACCTGCAATACATCGGCATTGACAACGTACTGGTGCTGCGGGGTGATCCGGCCAAGCCGTTTTCAACCTTCAAAGCCAAAGAGAACGGTTACTCCTACGCCAGCGAACTCGTTGAACAGGTAGCTGACATGAACCAGGGGCACTATCTCCACGAGGAAGACACCGCCCTGGCGCCGAGCAGCTTTTGCATCGGCGTAGCGGCCTATCCTGAAAAGCATTTTGAAGCACTCGATCACGATACAGATTTTCAATACCTGAAACAGAAAATCGACAAGGGAGCTGATTACATCGTCACGCAGATGTTTTTTGACAATCAGAAATACGTCGATTTTGTCGATCGTTGTCGGCAGGCGGGCATTACGGTACCAATCATTCCCGGCCTGAAACCGATTAGCACCCGCAAGCAGCTCCAGATTCTGCCCAAGCTCTTTCATCTGGAGATACCCGCCGATCTGGTGAAGGCAGTAGAACAGTGCGAAAACGATCAGCAGGCCCGGCAGGTGGGTATTGAGTGGGGCATTCAGCAGTGTCGTGAATTAATAGCTGCAGGCGCACCGGTCATGCACTTCTACACGATGGGGAAAGCCGACAATGTCATGAAAATTGCAAAGGCAGTGTTCTGATTACCATTGGCTAAACCTGTGTAGTTTTTCTGCTTCTAATTCCCGTTCTTACGTACTGTTCTGTACTCCCGTTTCCATGATCCGCGTTTTGTCGCTTGTCGTTTCAGCAGGCCTGATAGCCCCCACCCTGCTGGCGCAGCGTATGCCCACTGATACGTTTTACCAACAGCTTTTTCGGCCCTTTTTCCACTATACTCCCCAAAGCAACTGGATCAACGACCCGAATGGGTTAGTGTACTTCGACAGCGAATATCACCTGTTTTATCAGCACAATCCGCAGGGTACGAAGTGGGGGCACATGAGCTGGGGACACGCCATCAGCCGCGACCTGGTTCACTGGCAGGAGTTGCCCATTGCTATTCCCGAAGCGGGGCCAGTCATGATTTTTTCGGGTAGCTGCGTCATCGACAAAGCGAATAGCAGTGGTCTTGGCGTAGATGGCAGGCCACCGATGGTTGCCATCTTCACGGGTCATCGCGCAGACAACCAAAGTCAGTATCTGGCTTATAGCAACGACAAAGGTCGCACCTGGACCCGCTACGGTACGCAGCCTATCCTCGATCTGGGGAAGAAAGATTTTCGCGACCCAAAGATATTCTGGTACGAACCGGCTCAGCACTGGGTGATGGTCAGCGTTTTATCGCCCGAACGTAAGGCGCTCTTTTACACCTCCACCAACCTGAAAAACTGGACTCGCTCCGGGGAGTTTTCCATAGACATTCCGGCACCGAAACGCCCCGGTATCCCACCGACGGCACGAAGCGGTATCTGGGAATGTCCTGATCTGATTGAGCTGCCCGTCGAAGGGTCGATGGAACGCAAATGGGTGCTGCTGCTATCGGTCGGTAGTGGTGCTGTCGCTGGTGGGTCAGGCATGGAATACTATGTCGGTCAGTTCGATGGGCGCACGTTTACCCGCGACGTAGCTACGGCAGCCGCCCGTCCCGTTGACTGGGGGAAAGATTACTACGCTGCGGTTACGTTCAACAACATGCCGATCCGGGGCAACCGGGGCGCGATCAGCATTGGCTGGATGAACAACTGGCAATATGCTACCGAGACGCCGACCCGCTCGTTCCGGGGAGCCATGTCGTTGCCCCGTGAACTACGACTAAGCAAATCGGCGACGGGCTACGAACTGCGACAGCGCCCCGTTCAGGAATTAAAAAGTTTACTCGGCCCTGCCTTTCAGTGGGCCGGTTTTGACCAGGGCGCACTCAACCAAAGCCTGACCGACAACGGCTTTTCAGGCGACACCTACCAACTGACGCTCGATCTGGAAGCGACGAAAGCCGAAGCCGGCGTTCGCTTATGCCGCAATACAGACCAGGAAACCGTGGTGGGTTACGATCCCGTTCGGCAACTGCTCTATGTCGACCGGACACGTTCGGGCGATGTGGCCTTTGCCCGTGACTTTCCAGGTCGGTTTGCCGCGCCCGTAAAACCGCAGAACGGACGCGTGTCACTGCAAATATGGGTCGACCGATCATCGGTTGAGGTGTTCGCCAACGACGGGCAGGTAACGCTGACCAATCAAATCTTCCCCTCGCCTGACAGTCGGGGTATTCAGTTTTTTGGCGATGGGCTACGTTCAGCCAGTATTCGACCTATTGAGCCGATCTGGAAATAAGTTTTTCTGAGTTATAAAGTTTTATAGTTGTGTAGTCGTAAAGTTCGCTGGCGCGTTAGCCACTCCGGCGGTAGCCGCGCGCGGTATTAACTTTCCAACTCTAAAACTTTCCAACTTTAAAACTCTACAACCCCACCCGCCGGGCGAAAGGCTTAAATTTTCTTAAATTGCCCCATCGCCTTACTCAGGCTGTTATTTTTGTTTACTAACACGA
>JAKONH010000242.1 GCA_022702045.1 Spirosomataceae bacterium | reverse complement strand
GGATTTCGCACGGGTCGTACTGGCAAAACTGGGGGACGGAACAGGAAGTGGCCTGGAAAAAGAACTACCAGCTTTGGATGGCCTTCATCAACGACTACAAAAACCGGGGTGGCCGCGTAACGACGGGCTCGGATTCCGGGTTTATTTACCAACTCTACGGCTTTGCCTACATTCGCGAACTCGAACTACTGCGTGAAGCGGGCTTTCACCCGCTCGAAGTGGTACGGGCCGCTACGATCAAGGGGGCTGAAGCGCTGGGCATGGCCGATCAGATCGGGTCGGTGGAAGTGGGCAAACTGGCTGACTTTGTAATCGTCAAGGAAAACCCGCTGGCCAACCTGAAAACGCTGTACGGGACGGGCGCTATTCACCTCAACGAGAAAAACGAAGTCGAGCGTGTGGGCGGAGTTACGTACACAGTAAAAGACGGTGTGGTATACGACGCCAAAAAACTGCTGGCCGATGTCCGCAAAATCGTAGCAGAAGCCAAGACGAAAGAAAAATTCGAAATTACACAGCCGGGCATAGCGCCTAAAGCAGGTAAGCTCTCCGGCGGTAACTAATGGAACGCGGATAACACACATACAGCGGATCAACACAAATAAAAAGCGACGTGCATCCGCCCTATCAGCGTTATTCACGTGCTATTAACGTATTATTCAATGCCTTCTCTTTTTATTGATGCAGAACGAATGCGGGACCTCAACAGCGGGTTGGGGCAGGTTTGTCTGCATCTGAGTCAGGAACTGGTTCGGCAACGACCGGCCGACTGGAAACTCACCTTTTTGGTGCCCAAAGGACAAACGGGCGTATTCGGGCCGGATGTGCAGTACGTCGAAGCGTCGGCGATGCGTAAGCTTTGGGTGCCTGGTTCGTACGACGTCTGGCAATGTCTGCATCAGGACTCAACCTATCTGCCCAGCCCGATCCGGCAGCGGAATAGCAAGCTGATGCTGACTATTTACGATCTGAATTTTCTGGAGCGGGTCGATTATTCCGTGGCAAAGAAAGCGCGTAAGCTGGCACGGCTGCAACGTAAGATTGACCGGGCAACATTGCTCACCGCCGGCTCGGCGTACACCGCTTCCGTAGTCCGGTCGCACCTGAACGTACCGGCGAGTTTGCCATTGGACGTGATCTATACGGGGCTGGCTGTCGACCCGGCGAAAGCACCTGCCGAGATACCGTTTGCCGTGGCGAGTCTGGCCGATACGCCGTATCTGCTGTTTGTGGGTGTTATTCACCCGAAGAAAAACGTACACACGCTGCTGCCGCTGCTCGAAGCCTTCCCCGACTACAAGCTCGTACTGGCCGGACCCGATAAGCACCCCTACGCGCAGCACATTCGCGAGCAGGCCGACAAACTGGGCGTCGCTGACCGACTGTTCATGCCTGGCGCAGTCGATGAGTCGACAAAGCTGTGGCTCTATGCACACTGCGATGCGTTTTTGTTTCCCTCGCTGTCGGAAGGGTTTGGACTGCCCGTCGCCGAAGCCATGACGTTCGGCAAGCCCGTGTTCAGTTCGACGCTGACCAGTCTGCCCGAAGTAGGCGGTAAGGCGGCTTACTATTTCGAGAATTTCGAACCAGAAAGCATGGCCAAAACGGTGCATGATGGGCTACATCACTTCGGGCAGGATCTGCTGCGTGAGTCAGCGGTGAAAAAACAGGCTGCTTTATTTACCTGGCCTGCCATTGCTGCCGACTACTGGAAACGCTATCAGCGACTGGCGCAGTAGCAATCAAGCCGATTTTAGCGTCCGCCCATGTCGCTCGTCAAAGAATACCCGCCGGATGAGTACGAGACCGGCTGACAAATATACCAGGAAGAGTGTCTCGATGAGTGTTACCAGTACGGATAACAAGGTCGGGCGATAACGTTAGCCTGTAAACCGGCAGTATATACCTATCTGCCAATAGTAATGTCGCTGTTAATATGTAGAGCCACACAAACACAGGTGAACTGGTTAACTGAAGTGTAGCGATACTCCGGTTGTATCGAAAAGAAAGAACCAGTTTTGCCAGAAGGTGACCGACCACGACGCTACCAACGAAACCAAAGCCAACTGCGTAAGCTGATTTGAGTGTGTCGTACTGACCAAATAGTGTGCTCAACAGGAGCATGCCCGTTAGCAGGCCAGCACTGACGTACCAGCGTGGCCCCTGCATGAACGAGCGGATTAGTTGCCACTCCTGTCGGTAATACTTCTTTGCTTGCTGCTTCTGAGCTTCTTCTTCCAGCTTCAGTAATACCTTTCGACCGCCAAAGTCGGTGTGGACGGCGCGGAGGGCGTCGGTAAATGACGATCCATGTGCCATCCGCTCGTCTATGCCAGCAGCATAGTGATCGGTTAGTTCGTTAATAAAGTCTTCGTTGAGCAGCCAGTTTTCGTGGCGTAGATGCTGGTCAATCTGGTTTAACTGATCGGAAGTAAGCATGGGGTTCAGGCGATTGTGGTGCGAAAGTCGAATCGTTCCTTCAGTAACTGTATGAAGCTGATGGCATACAGCAGTAGTAGCATACACACGACGACGGTAATCATGCTGTGTACCTGTAAAAATGTCTGACGGCTCTCGTTGCCGATAGACGTGATCAGAAAATTTGAACTGATAATCACCGCGTTGACATGCTGATTGCGGTGCTTAGCCGCATTCTCGAATACGAGCGCCTGCTGACTGGTTGGTTCCTGCCTCAATTTCCGCTCAAGCCACAGTAGGATGGCAGTCGGAGTCAGGACAATCAGGTATAGCAAAGCGATGACATAATCTGTCGGAATCAGCGGTACGACAAGATAAACCAGTACACCTACTAGCGCGGTAGTCAGAAAAGCGGGCCAGCGGAAATAGCTTTTGACAATGGTCAGATGCCGACAACGAATCTGCTGCTGTACGTTGGCGATGTAATCGTCCTGAATTTTCTGGATACCCTCGCCCTGTCCCAGATCGTTCCACGCCCATTTGCTGGCCTCTTTAAAGGACATACCTGTGTCCATATGTTGCTCGGTCAGCGTGGCATAGTGGTCGAGTAACTCGTTCAGAACGGGGTCGTATTTGATGTCAGCCAGACGTTGCAGATCGGTGCGTAGGTAAGTAAGCTGGTCGGTGGTGAGGAGCATGGCTACAAACTTGGTTTGAGGTTGAGCACCAGATTCAGGTTGTCGAGGAAGGCGGTTAGTTCAGCTACACGCCCGACAGCTTCGGTCTGCCCCGTTTTCGTCAGTGAATAGTACTTGCGCGCTCGCCCGTCGACCACCTGTGTTTCAGTTGTCAGCAGCCCTTCGGCTTCGAGTTTGTGCAACGCCGGATACAGAGCGCCTTCGGTGATGGTCATTTCACCCGCCGTCAACTCCTTCACCTTCTGCGTAATCTCATACCCGTACATGCGTTCCCGGCCTTCGAGAAGACGGAGAATCATGACCGACAGACTGCCTTTTAGTAGTTGCGAATTTGGGGCCGTGCTCATGAAGCAAACGTACCCAAAAAATGGATATACCTAGAATTCTTAGGTATTAAAATTTTTATACGGTCGTACCTTTACTGAACCGATGAAAAATTACGTCCGTCTACTATCATTCGCCAAACCGCTGGGCCGCTTCCTGACACCATTCGTGATTATGTCGCTGCTGGCCAGTGTTTTTGGCGTACTGAATTTTACGCTACTGATTCCGCTGTTGAGTATCCTGTTCGATAAGGTAAATGCGGTACAGATGCAGGCCTTATTAAGTCGCCCGGCCCCCTCGCTGACGACCTCCCCGACGGATACGTTTCAGTATTACTTCGCGCAGGTATTTCAGCAGTACGGTAAGATTGGTGCGCTGCAGTTTGTGTGTGGGGTGATCGTGGTGTCGGTGCTGCTGAGCAATGTCTTCAAATACCTGTCGGTACGGCAACTGGAAGGGTTTAAGGCGCGGATGGTGTCGAAGCTGCGCGAAACGGTATTCGACAGGACGCTTAACCTGCACCTGGGCTTTTTTTCGAATGAGCGGAAAGGAAACCTGATTTCCCGCATTACGACCGATGTGCAGGAAGTTGAAAACTCGATTGCCAATTCACTGTCGGCAGCTTCCAAGGAAGTGTTTCTGCTGATCGGCTATATCATCGCGCTGCTAAGCATTTCGGTAAAACTTACCCTGTTCGCGCTGATCGTTATTACCATTTCGGGCGGCTTTATTGCCACGCTGGTTCGGCGGATGAAACGGGATGCGCAGACCGGGCAGCAGCGGCTGAGTGGGCTGGTTAGTCTGCTCGACGAAACGTTCGGTGGGATGCGCGTCGTCAAAGGCTTTGTTGCCGAAGGCTTTATGCTGGATAAGTTTCGGCGCGAGAACAACGGCTACCGGGATGCCGTGCGGTCGCTGGCGTATCGGCGCGAACTAGCGTCGCCTTTCTCGGAAGTCATGGGCGTAACGGTCGTTGCCGGGATTCTGCTGTACGGCGGTACGCTGGTACTAAATGGACAGTCGGACCTGACGGCGGCTGAGTTCATTGCCTACATTGCCATTTTCTCGCAGGTGACGCGCCCGGCGAAAGATATCTCTAATGCCTTCAGCAGCACCCAGCGTGGGCTGGCTTCGGGCGAACGAGTGTTGGAATTGATTGATGCCGTGCCGCTGGTGCAGGATAAACCCGGTGCTGTTCAACTAGCCAATTTTAACGACCGCATCGTGTTCGATCGGGTATCGTTTGCTTACACATTCGATACACCTGTGTTGCGCAGTATCAGTTTCGCCATTGAGAAAGGAAAGACCATTGCACTGGTTGGCTCCTCGGGGGGGGGTAAATCGACGATTGCCGATCTGGTGCCGCGTTTCTACGATCCTATGGCTGGTGCCATTCGGATCGATGGCGTTGATCTGCGCGATTGTTCGTTAAGCTCGTTACGTGAACAGATGGGTATTGTTACGCAGGAAAGTATTCTGTTCAACGACACCATTTTCAACAACATAGCTTTTGGCAGCAGCGCTACGGAAGCTGAGGTGATGGAGGCCGCCCATATTGCTAACGCGCATGCCTTTATCACGGCTCAGCCCGATGGGTATCAGACAATGATTGGCGACCGGGGGGGGAAACTCTCCGGTGGGCAGCGGCAGCGCATCAGCATTGCCCGCGCTATCCTGCGCAATCCGCCCATTCTGATCCTGGACGAAGCCACGTCGGCACTCGACACAGAATCGGAAAAGCTGGTTCAGGAAGCGCTGACCCGATTAATGGCCAACCGAACGACATTGGTGATTGCGCACCGGCTCAGCACGATTCAGCATGCCGATGAAATTCTGGTGGTGCATCAGGGGCAAGTTGTGGAGCGGGGCCGTCATGACGAACTATTGACGCTTGACGAAGGCTTCTATCGCCGGCTGACTACCATGCAAGCCGTGTGAAAAACAGCTCTGACAAGTTTTGAAAACCGGTTATGTATGAATTACTGAGCCGCACAGATAACGATGATCTGTGCGGCTTTTTTTAGACGTCATACACTATGAGCCTTGCCATTCAGGAGTGGTCGAAAGTGTAGGGTTGGGTACTCAGCCACCTGAATTGGACATGATGGGTCGCTAAAATGAGATTATTCAGATGTAGAGTATAGCCTAAGGAAGATGCCTTGTCGAGAAAAAATGTCGACAAATTGTTGAGTAAACGGGTGTTTTTTGGCCGCTGGCTCAATTCTGGTGACATGAGAAAAAAAAAGTGCCGATTCCAAAATCCTTTTTGTCGTTCAGCGCGTAGTTAGTCTGCTTGCTCTGGTACAAGGATCAGCATCAAACCAAACTTTTTTTTCTCAATGGAAAAACCACAAACCGACCCGATGGCAACTGTAGAGGGGCTGTCAGGCAAAGCGTCGGCGGCTCTAGGGCGCCGGGTGTTCATGCGGTATATTGGAGCAACAGCAGCAGCCGGTGTTGCACTGAGTGCCTGCCACAGCGAACTCGTTGATCCAGCCGTTACCGGCTCGGGACGCGCTGGAGACGCTATCGACCTTGGCGATATCGGCAGCAACGACGTAAACGTGCTTAACTACGCGTATGCTCTGGAGCAACTGGAAGCTGCTTTTTACACACAGGCAGCCATGATGCCATACTCGGGTATCACAGATGCTGAGCGCAAAATTCTTACTGACATTCGCGACCACGAGATTGTTCACCGCGAACTGTTCAAAGCAGCGTTGGGTAGCGCAGCCATCCCTGGCCTGACGCCTAACTTCAGCAGCATTAACTTCAATAGCCGGGCCAGCGTACTGGGTACCGCCCGCGTCTTCGAAAACATTGGCGTTTCAGCTTACAATGGTGCTGGTCAGTATATCCGCACCCCGGACTATCTAGTACTGGCAGGTAAAATCGTTTCAGTTGAAGCGCGTCACGCAGCAATCATCGCTACGTTGCTCGAGCCAATGGGTACTGCTTTTGCAGGTGACAACGTCATTTTCCCCTCGACCGGACTAGAAGAAATCCGTAATCCGGAAGAAGTGCTGTCGCTGGTAAAACCGTATGTGCAGGAGATCCTGAACGGTAGAAACGGACGTCGGTAATCACCCTTAAACCACAACGGCAATGAACCTCCAAAATATCCTTACTGAAATTGAAAAAGTGGACGGTGATGCTCTAGGGCGCATCGAACACATGTCGCGCCGGAGCATTTTTCAGAGCTTACTGAAAAAGACCGTCGCTGGTGCAGGCGCTGCCGCTTTTGCGGGTGTCCTGAATAAAACATATGCACAGAGTAGCTCGGTCGCTGACGTACTGAACTATGCCCTGACGCTTGAGTATCTGGAAGCAGAATTCTATAACATGAGTCTGGCCGCTCCAGGTCTGATTCCGATGGCTGCAATGCCTTACTACCAGCAGATCGCCAAGCATGAAAATGCACACGTGGCCCTGCTGAAGTCAGCACTGGGTAGTGCTGCTGTCCCCAAGCCGACGTTTGACTTTACGGCAGGTGGTGCATTCGGTACGGTATTTACCAATGTACAGACAAACTATGCGCTGGCAAACGCTTTTGAAGATACAGGTGTACGGGCCTACAAGGGGCAGGCAACGAACCTGATGTCTGCACCAGCTATCCTGACGGTGGCGCTGCAAATTCACTCGGTAGAAGCACGTCACGCAGCTCAGATTCGTTACCTGCGTGGTTATCCAGGCTGGATTGTCAACGCACAGGAGAATGGTCTGCCACAGGCTATCTATTCGGGCGAAGACAACGTAACGCAGGGTGGTGTAAACCTGGCAGCTGCGTTCCCGAATATCAACCAGCTGCGTATCACGGAAGCATTCGACGAGCCGCTCACGATGCAACAGGTACTGGCTATTGCTGGTCCGTTCATCAAGTCGCTGAATCGCTAGTCTTAGAATAAGGCCATAGTAAAAAGGCAACCCATTCGGGTTGCCTTTTTTGTTAGGGTTTTGTCATCGTAATACTGCGAATGCGGGCAATCGATCCTTTTTCGAACTGATTCTGGTCGGGTGGCGCATTCAGGCTCAGTTGCGTAACGATACCGTCCCAACCCGATAAACCTGCCATGTTAACGGTATAGGTCCGGTACTGTCCGTCGCCAATGATTGGTATATCAACGTACCGACCGGGAACACCAAAGAAGTCCGGCTCGTCGGGTTTGCGCCAGGTCATCCGAATCGACGTCGCTTTCGTGGTGAAGGCACCCTGAATATAAATCGTCGGTACGTCCGATGCGCGCCAGAATACCATCGGGCTGGCCATTCGGAAATCCTGCTTTGTCGTATCGACCCGTTGCCATTTTACGGCCAGTTCGTTCGTGATCGGCCAGCCCCGGTCGCGGGCGTTGAAGTAGTACCAACCCTGTCGATCCTGCGTAAACCGAAAATTTGGTCCTACCGGTGGTCGTGCCTGCGCATAGGCAAACTGTCGGATGTCGGCCAGTGAACCCAGCACCAGTGTGTATTCGAACTCATACACGCCGTTGTGATCAATCAGGATAAAGCTGTCGCTATTAGTATACGTACTGGTCACGTCGAACTCACCGCCGACGCCCGGCTGGCCAAAACCCGCCGTCCGGTAACGAAACTCGTTAGACCGGTATAGACCGACACCCCGCCCTTCTCTGTTAAGCAGCGCTACCCAGTTTTCGGTGGCATAGCGCGTGACGATATTCTGATCGGTGTATTCCGAAACGGCTCCGCCTGTGAAAGGTTGCAGTCCGGTGTAGGTAACCATACGATACCAGGGGCTGTTAACATATACGCAGGGTGTTTCCTGCGTTCGGGCTTCGTATTGTGTCGTGTCCCGCCGATTAACGGTTGTGCGGCTCCGTACGTGAACCGTATTGTCTCTTAGTTCAAGCCAGTGTTCCATGACGCAGTCGGCCGGTTCGTTGAGTAAGGGCCAAATAAGCGGGACGGTCTTGACGTACAGTTGATTCTCATTTTGCTGGTAGCTGACAATCTGTGCCGGATTGTTGAAATAGTCGCCTGTCTGTACCGGGTTCCAGCCCAGATTCCGCCATTTGTCGACCGGGTCTTTACCGTTGACGGAATAGGGAAACGGTCCGGCATAAAGCGATGTCTGAAGCTGACGACCCAGATCATTGTTATTGATCATGTTTACGCTCGTACCGGCTTCAGCCAAGTAATTGATGGCCCCGCCCATGTTGAGGTCGATGCCAACCCGTACTTTATCGTTTGCCAGAAATAGCCGTTTCTGCGGGGGCGTGGGCTGGGTCTGTGGCGGCAGCGAGCCAGGATTGGTTGGCTGAACGGGCGGCACATAGGGCGCTGTAGCCGGATACTCTCGCGAACAGGTGAAGGCCAACAAACTAATGATGGTACACCAGGCGTAAAGCAAAAGACGACGTTTCATCATGATGGATAAGACAGAACTATCAAAAGTAAAGCAGGCCTATCCGTATTACAAGGATAATACCCGGCTGTAGACAAGCTATCTATTTATTGGCTTTAATCAAAAATTAACCTGCCTGTTCACGTAGTCAAACAACTAACATCCCTGGTGGTTGATAGCGTATTAAATCAACAGAACGACGCTCACTTAGCTACCTGTTATATGCTTACCATCCTATTAACAAGCGTACTATCACTGCTTTCCGTCGAACCAGCTGGAAGACCGACAACTATCGGTGCGTCAGTTTATACGATTCAGCCGACGCAGCAGCCACAACCCCGTCGCTCAAACCGGTCTGGTCAGACTAAACCCGCCACTGATACCACCGACACGAAAAAAGGCAGACCAAACCGGCCTGCCTCAGTAGATTCGTTACGTCGGGGTGGTGCCACACGGGTCGACACCGTCCGGGCCTAGCGTTTGGTCGGCGCAAACTGCTGACCGTCGAGGGTGGTGTATTTAAACTCCGTACCACCGTCGAAGCGGGCGTTGTCAAAACGCGAACCGCGAGGAAAATGTGTGTATTTGAAATCAGCCGTGTTAACGAAGCGCGTGCCCTGAAAATCGGTTGGCTCGTCGAATTGTGTGTATTTAAAATCGGCATACTGGGCAAACATTACCTGCTGAAACGAGGATGATTCGCTGATGCGTGCGTATTTGAAATCAGCATACTTCTTAAACTGCGTGTTGCTGAAGTCAACGGCCGCCAGAAACTTGGTGTATTTGAATACGACTTCGCTGTTGAAACGGCTGCCGTTGAAAATCGCTAACTGCTGAAATTTGCTGTATTTGAACCCGGCGTCGCCGTCAAACGTGCAATTGGTAAACGTTACAGGCTCCTGAAAGTTGGCAGTAAACGTAGTGCCGTTACGGCCTATCTTCTCGTCATATTTGCAGGCAACAAACTTGCCCGTAAACCGGCAGTTATCGAAGAAGAGCGGTATCGTCACCTTTGATTCGAACTGCTCAGTGCTGCCCCAATTACAATTCTTGATCTTCTGTTTATTGGCCAGTTCGGTCAGGTCGAGATCGCCTACAATAGTAGCGTTCTTATAGGAAACTGATTCGCCTTTATTGATCTGGGCTACCAGATCGCTGGCACTGATGGTAGTCGACTGGGCCCAGGCTGAAACTGTGCTGACGAAGGCGAGGAGCAGGCTAAAAAAGTAGGCTTTCATAAAGCAGACAGGCTAACTTGTATAAAGATGCAACTTTATTCTGGAATGTTGCAAATTGTCTGCCTTAAAAAGTGATGAACTGATTATCAGTTGTATATACAACAAGAGTCCGGTGCACGCACTGTATACGTACACCGGACTCTTTAGATTAATTGACAGTAAGACGTAGCCTAGTCGAGCCACATTACTTTTTCGTAGGCAACTTCGTAATCCATCTCTTCGAGCGGTATCAGACTGTCGAAATGACCCGTCTGATTTGTCCGGACGGCATGCCAGAGCCCTGTCGCATCGCGCAGTAGCAGCCGGTAGCCGTAAAGCGGATGTAAAGTATGGCCATCGGACCGGTGATCCCAGCCTGTTTGAAGTTCAATGGCAAACGCGATGCGATCCATAACTTCATTCAGCTGACTGGCCAGGCTGTTTGCCCCGTCAAGCTCTTCAATCCAAAGCACCAGTCCATCGGTGCCCCAGTCAAAATGCAGCTCACTGGGGGTAAGTGTTATCAAAGAAGCATTCATACGTGGATATTAGATTGGTATAACCGTGAGGTAATGACCCCGGTAAAAGGGTGATCAGGCGCTGAGTTGCCAGGCTGGTGTCTGTACCAGCTGGTGGCCTTCCTGCTCTTCCCGCCACTTACGTAACCAGAAACGATACTTTTTACGGCCGTACTCAATGAAGCCCGGAATCGACGTGGTGTCAATCGCAAACAGGCGGTGTGGCTGCTGCTTCATCATACCGATGAAAATGACTTTAAACTGCTGCGTATCGGCCCACTCGCCCGAGTCCGAAAACCGCAGACTATCGAGGTAAAACGCAGCCTGCCGGTCGTAATCATAGGTATAGCACGATTCCAAAAACTGCGCCGGTGTGCAGGCCGATGTCATCTTGATATCCATGATCAGTGCATTTCGTCGCTTCGGGCTGGTGTGAACTATATCGAGCCGGGCCTTACAGGGCACGCCCGTCGCTGGATCAGTCGACAGCACGACGCGTTCACGCTCCGACTGACGGAGATACCGACGACAAAACGGGTCTTTGCGGATAGTATCCATCAGCAAAGCCAACTGACTAGCCTGGATTGGGTCCAACGAAATCGGTGCAGGCATCAAATCAGGCAGCAACTGATGCATCACCATCCCGATCGATTCCGGTTCGAGCAGATGCTGGTGAAACGCCCGGCCAAAGACCTTTGTGCGTTCGGGGGTAACGCGGCCCGACGTATTGACGTCGCTATACCCTAAATGTTCTTCTTTCAGCCGGGTCAGGTCAGAATTTGACACACGGGGTAATGACCGGTACAGTTCATCGGCAGTAGTCAGCATAGAAGGGGGAGTAAGGTCAGAAAAACACAAGTAGCGATGGAGTCGCTTCGCATAACGGTCTGTTCAGGCGAAACGACTCAGTCATCAGGCCAGCACCGTACTGGCCGTCAGCAGTTGTGCTTCGTCAGCCACCTGCGCAAACTGATTGTAGTAATTCATCGCCGTTTTGATGTTGGCAATATCGGTCAAAGTTTCCTGCCGGAAGATTTTTACCTCCTGCGCGAATTGCTTCAGTTCGGCAGTCTTTGCCGGATCGCCAGGCTTGTATGAGAAGTTGGTGATGTAGTAGACGCCCTTGGGCTGAATCTTGGTGTTTTCTTTCTTCTCGGCCACCGCTGTAATCACAACGTCGGCCAGCGTTTGATCATCGTAGTAGAGCGGTTCGATCAGCCGGAAAATATTATCTACCGAATACCCGTGGAAGAGCACCGCCGATACGCAGTTTTTCTCGTCGATAAAGAAAAGCTCCGCCCAGTTTTTGGTGCCCATGTTCAGTATATTGTCGGTGAAGATGCGCCAGGCAATAGGTTGGAAGGTAAGCGTGCGCCCGTGCGACGGACCGCCCAGCTTTTCTGAACCGTTGATGTTGAACACGC
>JAKONH010000201.1 GCA_022702045.1 Spirosomataceae bacterium | reverse complement strand
CCACTTGGCTTAGGCGCATTGACTTATCTTCTGCCATATTATCGGACTATATTCGGCAAATTTAATGGTTGCTGATATGGTATGAACACGAGATCGTACAATATAAATCCCGTTTTGCGAATAATGGGCTGGAATGGTACCCGTACGTAGCGACTTTTTATTTCGTCGGGTATCCTTCCTGCTGCCTATTCGAACTCTTGTTTGAGAATATTCAGAATCTCGACAACGGTATCTTCTTCTAGATCGGTTCGGCGGATAAGCTCTTCCGAGCTAAGGGCTAATACGCTTTTCGCCGTATCGAGACCTACTTTCCGTAACTCTTCGATCATCCAGCTATCAATCTCGTCGGAGAACTCCATCAGATCAACGTCTTCGTCGTCTTCCTGCCCTTCGTTGTCGCGGAACACATCAATTTCCATGTCGACCAACCGGCCTGCCAGTTTGATATTCTGACCGCCTTTACCAATGGCGAGGGATACCTGATCAGGTTTCAGGAATACAGAGACCCGTTTGGTTTCCCGATCAATGGTCATTGAGCTAACCTTTGCCGGGCTAAGCGCACGGCTGATGAGCAGCTCAAGGTTTTCGGTATAGTTGATAACGTCGATGTTTTCATTGCCTAGTTCACGTACGATACCGTGAATCCGTGACCCTTTCATACCAACGCAGGCACCTACCGGATCAATCCGGTCGTCATACGATTCAACGGCTACTTTTGCCCGCTCACCCGGCTCCCGTACGATTTTTCGGATCGAAATAAGGCCGTCGTAGATTTCGGGTACTTCGATTTCAAACAGACGCTCCAGAAACACGGGCGACGTACGCGACAGAATAATCTTGGGCGTACCGTTGTTCATGTCTACCCGGCTGATGACGGCTTTTACGGCGTCTCCCTTGCGGTAGCGATCTTTCGAAATCTGCTCCGTGCGGGGTAGGCTTAGCTCGTTACCTTCCGGATCGGTCAGAATAATCTCGTGCTTCAGCATCTGATACACTTCGGCACCGACCAAATCACCAACCTGGTCTTTGTATTTCTGGTACAGGAGTTCTTTCTCCATGTCCTTGATGCGCTGAATAAGCGTCTGCCGGGCTGTCTGCACAACCCGCCGGCCGAAATCTTCCAGCTTTACTTCCTCTGCGACCTGCTCCCCAATTTCAAAGTCATCCTGAATCTTACGGGCTTCGGCGAGGGGGATTTTATCGTAATCCCAGATATCTTCCGAATCGTCGTCCACGATTTCGCGTGTTCGCCACATTTCCAGATCACCGCTTTCCGCGTTGATAATTACGTCGAAGTTTTCGTCGGTCCCGTATTTTTTGCGGATCATTGTCCGGAAGACTTCTTCCAGAATAGCAATCATGGTGGGCCGATCAATATTTTTCGACCGGGCGAAATCGGCAAACGATTCGATTAATAATCCACTGGTCATAGTTGTGTTGTGTAGTTTATAGTCGGTAGTAGGGCTCAGGCAAACTGCTACCTAGTTGAATACAACCTCTACCGTTGCTTTTTTGACCTGCTCGTACGGTAGGGGCGTAGGGCCACTCAGCCTGACGATACCCACTTCCGCTTCTTTCTTTTGTCTTGTCTTCGACAGTGCTTCCGGAATAATGTCGAGCACAAAACCTGTTTCATCAGCCGACAGCAGCGTACCCCGATGTTGCTCACCACTAACCAGTGATACAGCCAATTGGCGACCAACGTTTCGCTTGTACTGACGCGCAAACGTCAGCGGAAAATCAACCCCCGGTGAGGATACTTCGAGCGTAAACGGTGCATCGTCAAATAAATGACGCTCTTCCATATCGTTGCCCAACTGACGGCTGATTGTTGCGCACTCATCAATACTGATTCCAGTATCACTGTCAAGCAGAATCGTCACTTTGATGCGACCACCCCGGCGTCCGGCTACCTGACAATCAACGATATAAAACTGATCGTTGTTGAGGTAGGGCTGTAACAGGTTTGTGATTTGTTCGTTATCGTTCATAAAGTAAGGCTAACAAAAAAGGGAGTCCCGACTCCCTTTTTCTACACACTGCCATACGGTATTTGCTCGGCAAAGGTAGTGCATTTTTCCACGATTTACAAACCCACAGGCCGCTGGTAAAGTCGTATATAACTGTTTACCCTTATTTTTGGCCTATATACGAAACGGCACGCTGACTGCTGTTATTATTCTATGTCTATACGTACGCGGGCCAGTCAGTTGATCACATTTTTTTTTCGGTCAATATTCTGGTCTATCAACATTCTGCTGGTATTCTATACCCTGCTGGCTTACTGGCTGCTTTACACGCTGAACATCGAACATTGGCTGGCTGGTATGCTTATGATTTCCATACCGGTGGTGTGGCTGATTAATCTGGCTGTTGTAATTGTGTGGGCATTTACCCGGCCGTGGCGGGTTTGGCTATCGGCAATCGTTGTCATCAGTGGCGTTATTTTGTTCGGAAAACGCACCTTCTCATGGCATTCGCCCGAACCGGCGACGACCGCATCGGTAAAACTGTTCAGCTATAACGTTCAGTCGTTTTACGTCGATAATCAGTTTGATCGCTCAAAGCTGATTCCGCAGGTTGGCGATGCCGTTGATTACGTCGTCAATTACGATGCACCGATCAAATGCCTGCAGGAATTAACGACCGTTAAGTCTGTTCCGGCCTACGATATAAAGCAGCGGATGCTGAAGGCCGGTTATACATACTCTGTTATTCTTAATCCTGCCGAATTGGATAAGGAATATGGTAGCCCAGCTATGGCTATCTACTCAAAGTACCCGATCATCCACTCAGACCGGGAAAGCTTTGGGCCGCATAACGGCATCTTATGGGCTAATATCAAGATTGGTAAGGACACGATACGGGTCATCAATGTTCACCTACACTCGATGGGTATTCGGGTGGGCAAGGTACTCAAACAGCAGGAAATAGCGGGGGTAAAGCATGAAACGCATGGTGTGCTGAGTGCGTTGCGAACTGGATTTATCGAGCGCCAATGGCAGGTACGGCATGTCGAGCGGCATATTCAGGAAAGCGAGTTTCCCGTGTTAGTCGCCGGTGATTTTAACGACACGCCGTACAGCGTCGTCTACGAACGTATGCGCCGGACGCTACCCAGCAGCTTTGAAGACAAAGGCCGTGGTTTCGGTTTCACCTACAACCGCCTGCCGGGCTATATCCGCATTGATAATCAGTTTCACGACCCACGTCTGCCGGTGTTGAGTCTGGAAACGATCAACACCGTACGCTATTCAGATCATTATCCCTTGGCCGGCATATACGCCTTATCTGGAAAATAAGCGACAGGGTAGGTCAGGGGTGGGCGTTTACCCACGTTTCACCGTCCGTAAATACTTCCTTCTTCCAGATCGGTACCGTCTGTTTTATGGTATCGATGATGTACCGACAGGCGTCGAACGAGTCCGCACGGTGGGGTGTCGACACGCCAATCAGTACTGCAATCTCGCCAACCCGAAGCGTACCTTTCCTGTGTACGACAACACATTCCAAGATGTTCCACCGTTTGCGGGCCTGCTCAACAATCTTATTCATCTCACTGATTGCCATACGATCGTAGGCTTCGTATTCGAGATGATCGACTGAACGCTGTTGGGTATTGTCGCGTACCATACCCAGGAAAAAATCAATGGCTCCAGCCTGATCGGATTGTAACAGCGTAAGCGCCGATGATACGTCGATGGGATCGGAGGTAATACTAACCATACGGGAGAAAGGAAGAAGGAGAAATAGGAAAGGCAGCTACGACTAGCCGCCACTAACCGGCGGAATCAAAGCAACTTCATCTGAAGGGGACAGGGCCTGCTCAGGTTCGGCATACTCACCATTCACCGCAACCATCATCGACCGGATACGCGCCAGATCAGGAAATTGCGCATGTATGGAATCCAGTAAGTCACTAACGCATGCTCCTTCATTTAAGGGCAAAGTCACAGCCGATTGACCGGTAAGATCGCGGGTAATACCAAACAGTAAAACAGAGATTTGCGTGTTCATCACTTAAAATTACACAGTATTTACAAGGGAAGCCAATAAGAACTGTCTCTGACCAGGATTCTACCACAAAGAAAAAGCCACTGCCCAAGGGAAGTGGCTTTTCATCTATTTGCTTGGCGCAGTTTATTTGGAGTTATCCAGTTTACGCTCTGCTTTTTTCATATTCCGATCAGCTTTATTGAGCGCTTTGTTTGTACCTTCCTTAACATCCTCCTTCGTGTTAGACGCTGCGTTCGACATCTTGTTACCTACGCTTTTAGCACCCCGTTTGGCCGCATTAACTGACTCTTTTGTTTCGTCAGCTACAGCACGACCCGCTTTTTTTGTTTCGCGACCCGCTTTGTCCATTGCGGCATCTGTCGTACGACCAGCCTGTTTTGCCGTTTCCTTCGCGTTCTGCTTTGTATCCTGTGCCGAAGCAGCAGCTATGGTTAGCGCCAGCGAGAAAGCCAGCATCATTACTTTTTTCATCTCGTTGTCAGTTCGATAGTATGTGTTTAAAACCAGCTAACAACAGAAATGTTTGTCGTCTCGCTATTGTCTATGTTTAAACACGCTCACCTGATAAACGCAGGCCATCATCCGCTTGATCTGTTGTTTGCGAGGTAAGGTCGTCAGTGTATTCTTTTTGTTTAACCGAAGCGGTTGGCCTTTCAGCGAATCGGTAGGAATGCTGTTGATGGTTTTCAGCAGGTAGTCGGTTTTGACTGCGAAACTCACCCCTTCGGCGGTGGTTTGCTTGCCACTGATGATACCGATTAGATTCCCTTTCTCATTTAGCAATGGTCCCCCTGAGTTACCTGGATTGACACCGATCGCTACCTGATATGCCGTTGAATCCCCCTGATAACCCGTTGAGGAACTCAGATAGCCTTCTCCGTAAACGATCTCGTCACGGGGATAGCCGAGTGTGAAAACGCGCTCGCCCAGATCAGATGGACGAGGGTCTACGCCGTACGGAACAGCAGTTGGTGCCTGCCGAAATGCCGAATCATCGCACAACTGAAGAATTGCCAGATCGTGGGGCTGATCGTTGTAAACGACCCGCGCTTTGTAAACGGCCCCCTGCTGACTTTGCACGTATACCGAATCCGCGTCACGAACCGTGTGGTTACTAGTGACCAGGTAGCCGTCGGCCGTCAGCATAAAGCCCGTGCCCGCGATCTGCGCCGACGCAACGGCTGCATTGAGTGCCCTACCACGGCCATCGAGATCGTTCAGGATTCTCCGTTGCGACGATTTCACGGCCTGAATTTCCTTACTCAACTGACTATACTGTTGCTGTTGCTGCTGGTGGCCATTCTGATACGAACGGTAAACGAAAATGGAGGTAAACGTCGTCACGACGGCAACCGAAGCGGCTACGGCCAATGTCGTACGGTAGGTAGTCCACCACGACCGCATGGGGGTTGGCTCAGTCCGAAGCTCGTCGGCTTGCTGGCGCATATCAGTCATATCGACAGCAGCCTGCACGGCTGCCAGCTTCTGGCGCAACCGAACCCGGTCGCCATAGGCGCGGAGGGCGTTTTCTATTTCCTGCTCGTCGTTCGTTTCCATTATCGTCACTGTTTATACTCTGCAAAAAACAACCGTTTCAACCGCATCAGGCACTTGTATTTCTGCGTCTTGGCATTGTCTGAGTTGGTGTACCCAAACTTGTCCGTGATCGCCTGCATACTCAGGTGCCGGATGTA
>JAKONH010000170.1 GCA_022702045.1 Spirosomataceae bacterium | reverse complement strand
CAGATCACCCCCTACCGCCCGATTTTTCCGTACCTTTGCGCAAAATTTGGGCGGTATCAATGGCGGCATTCAACCCGGTTAAGATTTTTTCAGGCTCCCAGTCTACCTATCTGGCTGAGAAAATTGCGCACTATTACGGTAAGGATTTAGGCGGTTACACTTGTCGGCGCTTCAGCGACGGCGAGATGTCGCCCAGCTTTGAAGAGTCGATTCGGGGATGCGACGTATTCCTGATTCAGTCGACTCCTCCTCCGACCGAAAATCTGATGGAGTTGCTGCTGATGGTCGACGCAGCCCGCCGGGCGTCGGCTCACTACGTAACCGTCGTTATTCCGTACTTCGGGTACGCCCGTCAGGACCGGAAAGACAAACCCCGCGTTGCTATTGCGGCAAAGCTGATTGCGAACATGCTGACAGCGGCCGGTGCCGACCGGCTGATGACCATCGACTTACACGCTGGTCAGATTCAGGGTTTTTTCGATATTCCCGTTGATCATCTGGAAGGCACATCGGTCTTTGTTCCGTACATCCGAAGCCTAAACCTCGATAACCTGGTGATTGCGTCGCCGGACGTCGGTGGCGCTAACCGGGCCCGTACGTTTGCCAAGCATTTCAACGCCGACATCGTTCTTTGCGACAAACACCGCAAGCGGGCCAATGAAATTGCGTCGATGCAGGTAATCGGTGATGTTGAAGGTGCAAACGTCGTACTCGTCGATGACCTGATCGATACGGGCGGTACGATGGCGAAAGCAGCTCAGATCATTCTCGACAAAGGCGCCAAGTCAGTACGGGCGATCTGTACCCACCCGGTCATGTCGGGAAAAGCCCACGAAAACATTGCTAATTCAGTATTGGAAGAACTGGTTGTAGCCGACACGCTACCAATGAGTCAAACCAACGAAAAGATCCGCGTGCTATCGGTTGCCGAGCTATTCGCGAAAGCCATTGGCCGCATCCGTGACCACGAATCGATCAGCTCGCTGTTTATACGAAATTAACGACCTACCGGATGCCCACGTCCGGTTTATCAAGCAAAGCAAACGCCGGCGGTGGGCCGTTGGCACCAATTTTTATGAAATCAATCGAGATTGTAGGGTTTCAAAGAGCGAATCTCGGCCGCACGGAATCACAAGCGATTCGGGCCGAAGGCAATGTACCATGCGTGTTGTATGGTGGTGAATCGCAGGTGCATTTCTACGCACCCGCTATCCTGTTCCGGGATCTGGTCTATACCCCAAATGTGTACGAAGTAAGCCTGAACATCGAAGGTACCGTATACCGCGCTATTCTGCAGGAAACGCAATTCCACCCAGTTAGTGAAGCCCTGCTGCACGCTGACTTCCTGCTGGTTCAGGACGGTAAAGACGTGAAAGTATCGGTTCCGGTTCGTCTGGTTGGCTCGGCTCCTGGCGTTCAGAAAGGTGGTAAGCTGGTAACGCGCGTTCGGAAACTGCGCGTGAAAGGCGCCATCGAGAACATCCCCGAATACATTGATGTCGATGTATCGGATCTGGACCTGGGTAAGTCGGTTCGGGTTGGTCAAATTACGGTAAGCGACATCACGCTGCTCGAAGATGCCTCGAACCCAGTAGCCAGCATCGAAATCCCCCGCGCACTGCGTGGTACGGTTTCGGCGAAATAGTACCCGAAGCAACCCACTTACGGATTGTTTGGCAACCCCGCTCAGGCTTGAGCGGGGTTGTTTCGTTTACAATCGGCAACCGTCCAGTCAATCCTGCCGGACTTTCATCAGAAAAACGGCACCCATGCGTTCTGCAGAAAACACATTACGCTGACGCTATGCTTACAAAACAAATCCTGTTCGGTTCACTGGTGGTTTTGCTGGCTGGACTGTCATGCTCCCGCGAAAATTTGCTGACATTGCCAGCGCCGGCTCCCGCCATTGCCGGTACTTATGTCAGCCTGCCAGGCACTTTACCGCTTCCCGCTGCGGGTGATTCGGTCACGGTAACCCTGACCAGTGTCGCCAGTGACACAGTCGATGTCTTTGTGCAGGCTATGCAGCAGGGGCAGCCAGTCACCACGCAGCGTTATCGCAAATTGCCCGTAGTTCAGTACATCGAAGGGGCGGTGCAGGGTACCAACTGCATCAACTACCTGATTCGTTTAAAGCCGGGGACAGATTCGAGTGTTTTTTATATGACCTGCCGCGACATCAATGTGCTGCAATACACTCGTTCGCTCGAAAGACCGTATTACACTGGCCGGGCGGCCCGCTTCCGGAAGTTGTAAATAACAGGTTGATTATAACTTGTCCAACGTAAAGCTTAGATACCCTTACAGACTTGAGGGCACCTGAGTACAGAACAAAACTACCGTATAGGCCTGCTAACGTGGCGCGGTGAAGACACAGACCGGGGAATTTACGTAGTGCACGAGGGATTTCACAAAGTCGTCATTCGACTTATATCCTGTACTCAGCTGAGGACACAGACCTAGGGAATTACAATAAATTGGCCAGCTGTTAGCTAGTATCGGGTGTCTTTCCACCCATTTGCCGTTGCTCCAGTTGTTCGATTTTTTCGCGCAGCTGCCGCACTTCCTGAATCAACAAGTGCAGGTCGTCTTCGTTTTGTTGCTGTTCTTCGCCCACGAAGAAATTAGCGACAAATCCGGTGAAGGTACCAAACAGCCCAACCCCGGCTACCATCAGCACAGCAGCTACCAGTCGACCGGCGTCCGTTACGGGGTAGCGGTCGCCATATCCGACGGTCGTGATCGTCACGAACGCCCACCAGAGCGCATCCGCAAACGTTTTGATGTTGGCGTCGGGCACACGCTCGATGTAGAACATGGCAATTGCCCCGCAGAACATCAGCAACACGGAGCTGATCAAGACAATCGCCAGCGTACCATTGGCTCGATGCCGGAAACGAAACGTCAGGTAATCGCGGGCGGTCCGAAAAACACGCACCAGCCGCAGTATTCGGACGATTCGAACGAGCTGCCCCAGCCGTAGCCAGCCAACCGCCGGAATACTGGCCAGCAGGTCGATCCAGGCCCAGCGCATAAACCGCCATTTGTTGGGTGCCCGTGAAGGCCGCAACCCAAAATCGTACAGGAAATACAGACAGATCACCGTATCGATCCGATCGAGCAGCAACTGTATCTGTTTCGATAAGGATAGCAGTTCCCGAACCAGCAAAGCCACGATGACGTAAACCGACAGCACCAGCATGATGATCTGATGCCGGGTCAGTTGGGGACGGGGTGGTGGAGACTCGGGCATCGGCGTACCGGTTGTTGCTATTTTATCAGCTCCGCGTTTGGCTACTTTTCAGTATGGGGACGCGGTGGGTGAACAGGCGAAATACGGTCTTTATGCCGAATAAATCGCCAGATATCAGTCGCCAGTGCCGGATAAATCGTGGCGCCGACGCTGTAATACGAGCCATTAAAGTTTTGGTCGATCGCCGTCTGAAAAACCGACACCCGATACCCGATCTGCACGCTAAGCCCCACCCAGCGGGTGGCCTTCCACTGTGCATAAGCCCCCGCCTGCACCGGCACGAAAAAGTCACGCCGGGTGCGGTTGATAGGCTGATCCTGCCGTAGATCACGCGGTATGGCATAAGCGACGCCCCCACCCACTTCGACGGGCACACTGATCATCCAGCGTCGATCGTTGATGATATTTCGCCAGTATAGCATACTGACAAACCACATGTCGGTCCGGGTGTAATAGCCCAGATTGATCCGCCGGGCCGCATCACGTCGCCAGTCAATGAGTTTGAGGTAGGTTGCGTAGCTAATCCAGTAATACCCCAATGTCAGCTGATGTTTTTTCAGCCCGAACTCGATACCAGCGTTGATACCCCACACGTTAACATGCTGTTTCTCAAGAAACGAATCCCGAAAATCCAGGTTAAAGGCAGGGGCCAAATACGCCTTGAGCCGACGAGTTGTATCGTTTTTCAAGGTATCGAATGGTACTATAGCGGCAAAAGACGACACAGCCGTGTTAGCTACCCGAACAGGTAACACGACCGTTGCCGGGCCAACCATGGAGCCCGGCAGGAAACAGCTTAGCCAGGTCAAGAACAACATCATGTGATAGCAAACCACGAAACAGGCCAATCGGTTGTCGCTTCGTTGACCGACCCATCTACCGGCCTATATATGGACTGCGCCGGCTTTAAAACTCGACGTGCGTACGTAGGGCAAATAGGTGGACCGGCCCCCGATCGGCGTTGTAGCCGGGATTCTGCACAAACTGATAGTCGAGCGTCAGGTACAACGTACGGGCGACACGGGCGCTGTAATAAGCCTCCCAACTGTTCTCCGTTCGATAATTGGGCAAGCTGCCATCCCCCAACATAAACCCGAACCCACCCGCGTTGAGAAAGCCCTGGTGATCGGGGGAAATACCATTAACCGCGACGGATAAACCAATCCCGTCATTGGGCCGATGCCAGCGCCGACCACCGATCAACCCACCCACCGTCAGGCTACGGTCGATTTCGGTGAAGGCCCAGGTTGCCGTGCGGCCGTCGTTCCAGCTCAGTCGGGCAAACAGGCTACCCGTTTCGCCGAGGGGCTGCTCCATATTCACCCCAAACCCATACTTTACACCACCGTATTGATCGCCGGTAAGTATGAACGGCGGGTTACCGACCGAACCCGTTTGCAGCAGCCGTTGCGTTGCCAGGGCATATGTCGGTGCTTTGGTTACGTTCCGGAAGCCCAGCACCCGTACCGTTCCGGGGCGTTTCAGCAGACTGTACTGCTTCTCCAGTTCAACGGTTAATGCACCTGACTGGCTCACGTTCCAGTCGAGTACGTTCCCGTTGGCCGTTTTAGGCATCAGGTTGGCAGCTGCCCGTATAGCGTACGTTGGCCGAATGTATTCGACGGCCAGCCCCCATGTATAGCCCCGTGTGTTAGCCGGGTAATCCCAGGCTCCAAGGCTCATCAGCGACCAGTTGAGAAACTGCGTGCGCGGGTCATGGGCGTATCGGTTGTTGTCGAACATATCCGCCACCGAAAACTTACCCGCCGTCACCACCACGCGCGATGCCGGCATAATGCCTTTCACCTGATTAGCGCCCGATTCAACCTCGACTTCATCAGAGTTATCAAGCGGAAAAATCTGCTCCAGATAAACGCGGGCGATGTAAAGCGCGGGTCGAGCGCTGCCAATTCGAAATGTTTCGCCATTTGGAAAACCGGCAATACCGACGGCTGGTGCGTACAGACTTTCGTCGTATGGCGACTGACTATCGCGATGGCCTACCCCGCGTCCGCCGGCAATTTCCGGGTTTACAAATAAGCCGGCTCCTTTCCAGAGTCGGCGTCCAAGAAATAGCGTCGTCGTGACCGAGAGCGCCGTATCGGGTTGCGCACTTAACGTGTTACGCCCGTCGTAACCGCCCCCGTGAAATCCGGTATGGCCCTGCACAATCGTCGTAAACTGATAATGCAGACTCCACTTTTGCAGCGAATCGAGGTAGTTGTTATTGTTATCCTGCTGCGCCCGTGCCGTACTCATTGTGAGTACACCGAACAGCCAAATCAGCCCTACAAACTGGTACTGAGTAGGTATCCGACACCCATGGCAGTCTGGATGAGTTTTTGATCGAAGCCGTGATCGATTTTTTTGCGTAGAAAATTGATGTATACCTCTACCTTGTTTGTTTTGACGTCTTTGCTGCAATCCCATACCTTTTCTAGAATCTGCGTTTTCGTGACAACACGACCCGCATTCTCAACCAGGAACGAAAGTAATTGAAATTCCCGGGCGGTTAATCGAATTCGTTTATTAGCCCGATAGGCTATCTTTTCGGCTACGTTGAGTTCAAGGTTAGCAACACTGATTACCGTGGGCGCATGCAAGCCCCCCGTACGCCGACGGTTTAGCGCGTATATGCGGGCCAGTAATTCGTCGGGCTCGCCAGGCCGTTCCATATAGTCGTCGGCACCAGCGTATAAGCCACGGGCTTTGTCGGCAGCCGACGTCAGTGCCGACAGCATGAGTACCGGCGTAATATCACCCTCCTGCCGAAGGCGTTGTACCAATTCAAACCCATTGAGATCGGGCAACTCAGCCCCTAGCAACAGCAGGTCGTAGCGCGAATGCAGCGCGGACGCGATCCCAGTCCAGCCTGTGGTAGCCGTTTCAACTTTGTAGGCCGGCCGGTTTAGAACCGCTTGTAGAAAAGCCCGGCAAGCAGGATCGTGTTCAATAAGTAGAATCTTCATGGGCCACTGCAGATTTCCGTCCGTATTGTTCTGAATTAGCATTCATGGCGGCTGCCGGCAAAAGTGTGGTTAAGGTCTTAAATTGGCTTTAAAGACTAATTAAATTACAATGAGAGGTTTTATGTCTCTCTTGATAAAATTGATACACCGAGCCATCAAAATAAGAAGTAAACTACTGACATACAGATCAATAACGTCCCTTTGTTTGTTAATGAATCTTTAATACACTTCCTCTCCAAAGACGCTTGGCAGTCTGAAACAGTCTGGTAATTGCGTTTTTACTGGCAGACTTTTTCAGCGCCCCCTGCATGGTTACCGCTCTTTCCGTCGCCTGCTGATCAAGAAAAACGTGGTCAGGCTTCGAATAACGTGCATGGATATAGTCTCCACTAATAGAAGAGTGAGGCTGAATGCGCAGCATCGCTTATCATATGGTGATTAACAATACATGGTGTACATAAACTAAGACAACGCCTATGCCATGGTGTTTGGAACGATCCTTGTTGGTTGACGCACTCCTGCCTGTATCTGTAAAACGGGGACGATCAGTTCAGCTATACAGCGAACACCTTTACCTAAAAACCTTGTAAAGACGCCGTTCATCGAAATTTTCCGCGCAACATACGTACGGGCAGGAGATTTGTTTCCTGAAACGTGATTACTCACCCTTGCCCGCATGGTAGCCATACCACTCGTCGGTGCATTGCTTATGGCCCCTGCCCACTTCATCCATGAATGATTTTTTACATCCTCTTCTTCAACAGCAAATCAGTCGCTACCTACCGACTGACTACCAGGAAAAAGCCGACATCAATCGGTTTATCGAGGAAGTAAATAAATCATGCTACGCCCCACTGGCAACGCCCGTACTGTCCCAGTCAACTACCGATAGGGAGTCGACCTTTTTATCGATTATTAACCATGAGATTCGGACTCCGCTGAATGCCATCGTCGGTTTACTCGATATGATGCAGCAGGAGAGCCCCCCCCCGGGCTGGCAGGAACACTGTCAGCAACTTCGTGCATCTGTCGACAGCATGAAGCTGGCATTCAGCAACATATTAGACTACCGGCACATCAACCTTGGGCATCTCAATCTTAATATGGCTCCCCTGGTGCCCCGGCAATTGCTTGGTGACGTCTTCAAAGCCAATCAGGGTAAGCTGAAGGAAAAAGACGTCAGCCTGAAGCTTTCAATTACCGATGCAGTACCTGTGGTCGTTCAGGGCGATCAGGCTCGACTATCGCAGATCATCAATAATCTGTTGATGATTGCAGGTACGATGGTTCATCGTGGCTCTATCACGCTTCGGGCCGATCACCACCATGCCCCCACTGGTGACGGCTTTATCACCTTTACCTTCGACATGCCCTGCGGTGATCCAGTCCATCAGGCGATGTTGCTGAATGCGGTGGTACCGGTAGAACCAGCTGAACAGGAACCGGTTGACGGGCTGGGGCTGGCCATACTGGTCACAAAGCGATTACTTGGGCTGTACGGTAGCGTAATTCAGATTGATCGCCAATCCGCGCAAACAATGACGCTGTCCTTTGCGATTCCAACCTTCGACACGGCCCAATCCGCCGTTCCACCGACACAACAGAACGAGCAGTCACTGCTGGGGATGCGGGTGCTGATGGTCGAAGACTACCCGATCAATGTGCGTATCGCCAGTCGGTTTCTGGAACGGTGGCAGGTTTCCGTCGATGTGGCTGAGAACGGGCAAATTGCGCTCGATAAGTACACGGCTGGTCAGTACGATCTGATTCTGATGGACATTCAGATGCCCGTGATGGATGGCCTGCATGCAACGCGGGCAATTCGGCTCAATGACGCGCGGATTCCCATTGTGGCGCTGACAGCGTCGGCCACGCCAACCGATCAGGCCAACGCCTACGCGGCCGGTATGAATTCATTCCTGACAAAGCCGTTCAACCCCGACGAATTATTTCGGACCCTGCTTCGCTATGGCCGCCCGGCAACTGCCTGATTAATCGGCTCCAGATACGAAAGCGGCTGGCACCCTGTGCCAGCCGCTCGATAGATCAACAGTAAATTGTTGCGCTACAGCAAGTTGAGTCGATTCATCAATTCGGGTTTGTTAGCCCGGCTAATAGGAATTACTTTGTTGGCGATAACCAGGTTGTTTTCTTCAATATCGACAATCCGATCGAGGTGAACGATAAAGGATCGATGCACACGTAGGAACGCACTCCCTAGTTTCTCTTCGAGATACTTCATCGTCGTGTGGACAATATGCGCCTGCGTTTTAGTGACGATTTTCACGTAGTCGCCGACGTTTTCCACGTACATGATGTCGCTGTACGGAAGGCGAATATAGCGCCCTTCTGTTTTGATGTAAATCTCCTGCCGCTCCGGCGACGCGCTCGTTTTTCGGCTAGCCAGTTCGAGCACTTTCCCCACCGCCATGTTGAACCGGGGCATGGTGATCGGCTTTTGCAGATAGTCGGTCACTTGATACTGGAAGGCGTTAAAGGCATATTCCGTCTTGGTCGTCGTCATGACCACCTGCGGCATAGCCGTCAGGTTTTCCAGCAGATCGAAACCCGACAGGCCCGGCATTTCCACGTCGAGCCAGATCAGATCGACGGATTCAGTTGTCAGGAAAGCCAGTGCATCTTCGGCATTTTCAAATGTTTTCAGTAGTTCCAGCGACTCATTCTGTTCGCATAGCCGCTGGAGCGACTTTCGCGCCATTACTTCGTCGTCGACTATGATACACTGTTGCTTCATACACTTAGTCT
>JAKONH010000169.1 GCA_022702045.1 Spirosomataceae bacterium | reverse complement strand
CGTTCAAAAAGAACAAGAAACTCAATAGCGACTTCCAGAGCGTGACGATCAGCCTGGCGTCGCCGGAGTCTATTTTGGAGAGTTCCTACGGCGAAGTGACACAGCCGGAGACCATCAATTACCGGACTTACAAACCAGAAATGGGCGGCTTGTTCTGCGAGCGCATTTTCGGACCGGTGAAAGATTGGGAGTGTCATTGCGGTAAGTACAAGCGGATTCGTTACAAAGGCATTATCTGCGACCGTTGCGGTGTAGAGGTGACCGAGAAAAAGGTTCGCCGGGAGCGTATGGGCCACATCGAACTGGTGGTGCCTGTTGCGCATATCTGGTATTTCCGTTCGCTGCCTAATAAAATTGGATACCTGCTGGGTCTGTCGACGAAGAAACTCGATCAGGTTATCTATTACGAACGGTATGTTGTCGTTCAGCCAGGTGTAAAAGCCGAAGATGGCATCAACCAGCTTGACTTCCTGACTGAAGACGAGTACCTCGACATCATCGACAAACTGCCTAGCACAAACCAACATCTGGAGGATAAGGACCCGAACAAGTTCATAGCCAAGATGGGGGCGGAAGCCCTAGAAATGCTACTTTCTCGGGTAGCCCTAGACGAGCTGTCATACTCGCTGCGCCACGCGGCTGCTACGGATACGTCACAGCAGCGGAAGGCGGAAGCGCTGAAACGACTAAAAGTCGTTGAAGCATTCCGGGAAGCCAACGGCCGGATTGAAAACCGTCCTGAGTGGATGGTGATCAAAATGGTACCCGTTATTCCCCCCGAGTTGCGCCCGCTTGTCCCGCTCGACGGTGGCCGATTTGCTACGTCTGACCTAAACGATCTGTATCGCCGGGTTATCATTCGGAACAACCGTTTGAAACGCCTGATCGAGATCAAAGCGCCGGAGGTAATTCTACGGAACGAAAAGCGGATGTTGCAGGAAGCAGTTGACTCGCTGTTCGACAACTCGCGGAAAGTAAACGCCGTTCGTTCGGAAGGTAACCGCGCCCTGAAGTCACTGTCTGACATGCTGAAGGGCAAGCAGGGTCGTTTCCGTCAGAACCTGCTCGGTAAGCGTGTCGACTATTCAGGTCGTTCGGTTATCGTCGTTGGTCCTGAACTGAAATTGCACGAGTGTGGTCTGCCGAAGGATATGGCGGCCGAGCTATTCAAGCCGTTCGTTATTCGTAAGCTCATCGAGCGGGGTATCGTTAAGACAGTGAAATCAGCGAAGAAAATCGTTGACCGGAAAGACCCTGTTATCTGGGACATTCTGGAAAATGTGTTGAAAGGACACCCTGTTCTGCTAAACCGGGCTCCAACGCTGCACCGTCTCGGTATTCAGGCATTCCAGCCAAAGCTGATAGAAGGTAAAGCTATTCAGTTGCACCCACTCGTTTGTACAGCCTTCAACGCTGACTTTGATGGTGACCAAATGGCTGTGCACGTACCACTGGGACAGGAAGCTGTTCTGGAAGCGTCGCTGCTGATGCTGGCATCGCACAATATTCTGAACCCAGCCAACGGCGCGCCGATCACCGTACCGTCGCAAGACATGGTACTTGGTTTGTACTATGTAACGAAAGGTCGTAAGTCGACGCCTGAATACCCAATTTCGGGTGAAGGTATGACGTTTTACGGTGCCGAAGAGGTAATCATTGGTATCAACGAAGGCAAAATTTCGAAGCACGCTAACATTAAGTGCCGGGTAACTGTCCGGGACGAAAATGGACAGCCTGTTGAAAAGATCATTGATACTGTTGCGGGTCGACTGCTGTTCAATCAAGCCGTTCCACAAGAAGTTGGTTATATCAACGAACTGCTCACCAAGAAAAAGCTGCAGCAGATCATTGCGCTGATCTTCAAAATCTCGGGTGGTGCCCGCACGGCTCAATTCCTCGACGAAATCAAAGAACTTGGTTTCCAGATGGCCTTCAAAGGTGGTCTATCGATCGGTTTGAGCGATGTGATGATTCCAGATGCTAAACAGCCGCTCGTTGACGAAGCGAAAGCGGAAGTGCAGGGCGTTTGGGACAACTACCTGATGGGTCTGATTACGGAAAATGAACGCTACAACCAGGTTATCGACATTTGGACGCGGGTAAACTCGCGCCTGACCGAAACGCTGATGAAGCAGCTCGAAGCCGATCAGGGAGGTTTCAACTCGATCTACATGATGATGCACTCGGGAGCCCGTGGTTCGCGTGAGCAGATTCGTCAGCTGGGTGGTATGCGGGGGTTAATGGCCAAACCGCAGAAAAACCTCCAGGGATCGGTTGGTGAGATCATTGAAAACCCGATTCTGTCGAACTTTAAAGAAGGTCTCGACGTACTAGAGTACTTTATCTCGACGCACGGTGCGCGGAAAGGTCTGGCCGATACGGCGTTGAAAACCGCCGATGCTGGTTACCTGACCCGTCGTCTGCACGATGTAGCGCAGGACGTTATCATTGTCGAAGACGACTGTGGTACGCTGCGTGGCCTGCAGGTGTCGGCGCTGAAAGACAACGAAGATATCGTTGAACCCTTGTCGGAGCGAATTCTGGGCCGTACAACGGTACACGATGTATTCGATCCGCTGGTAAAAGATGCCGACGGTAAGCCGCTGAAAATTATAGGTTCTGGTGAGCTGATTACGGAAGAAATTGCCGCAGCGATCGATGAAACCAGCATCGAGACAGTTGAAATCCGGTCGGTACTGACCTGCGAAGCTCGTCAGGGAGTATGTGCGAAATGCTACGGTCGTAATCTGGCGTCGGGCCGTATGGTCGACATCGGAGAAGCCGTTGGTGTTATTGCATCGCAGTCAATCGGTGAGCCGGGTACACAGCTGACCCTCCGTACCTTCCACGTGGGTGGTACGGCGTCGAACATTGCGGTTGATGCATCGATCAAAGCGAAGTTTGACGGTCTAATCGAGTTCGAAGAAATGCGAACTGTGGAGTCGGAAGATGCTGAAGGTAATGCACAGACGGTTGTTATGGGTCGGTCGGGCGAAGTCCGGATCGTTGATCCGCAAGACCGCAACGTCGTGCTCATCAGCAACAACGTACCATACGGTGCATTCCTACGGGTGAAAGACGGACAGATGGTGAAGAAAGGCGACGACATTTGTGCGTGGGACCCTTACAACGCCGTTATTCTGTCTGAACTAACGGGTTCGCTGAACTTCGACGCGATTGAAGATGGTATAACCTACCGAGAAGAGTTCGATGAACAGACGGGCTTCCAAGAGATGGTTATCATCGAAACCCGCGATAAAGCGAAAAACCCAGCTATCGTAGTACAGGGCACGACGACATTGTCACTGCACTTACCTGATGCTGATTCCTCAGGATTGCTGCAGAAAAGCTATAACCTGCCGGTTGGTTCTCGTCTGGTCGTGAAAGCGGGTCAGAAAATCAAAGCGGGTCAGCCGCTGGCGAAGATTCCGCGTAACGTTGGTAAAACCCGCGACATCACTGGTGGTCTGCCACGGGTAACGGAACTGTTTGAAGCACGTAACCCGTCGAACCCGGCGGTTGTGAGTGAAATCGACGGTGTCGTTACGTACGGTACGATCAAGCGTGGTAACCGCGAGATCTTCATCGAATCGAAAGACGGTACGAAGAAGAAGTACCTAGTGCCGCTGTCGAAGTTCATTCTTGTACAGGATAATGACTTTGTCCGGGCTGGTGCTCCATTGTCTGACGGTGCCATTACGCCGAGCGACATTCTGGCTATCAAAGGTCCGACAGCCGTTCAAGAATACTTGGTAAACGAAATTCAGGAAGTATACCGCCTGCAGGGGGTGAAAATCAACGATAAGCACATCGAAGCCATTGTTCGGCAGATGATGCAGAAAGTTGAGATCATCGACTCGGGTGATACTAACTTCCTCGAAGGTCAGGTTGTCGACAAGTGGTCGTTCCGTGAAGAGAATGACAAAGTTCTCGACGCGAAAGTGGTTATCGACGCTGGTGATTCGCCGAACGTGAAACCTGGTCAGATTGTCACGAGCCGCCAACTGCGCGATGAGAACTCAAGCCTGAAACGACGCGACATGGCACTTGTACAGGTTCGTGACGCTATGGCTGCTGTATCGCAACCGACGCTGATGGGTATCACTCAATCATCGCTCGGGACAGATAGCTTCATCTCGGCTGCTTCGTTCCAGGAAACGACGAAAGTCCTGAGTGAAGCGTCCATCCGCGGTAAGCGTGACATGCTTGACGGCCTCAAAGAGAACGTTATTGTCGGTCACCTGATCCCGGCCGGTACGGGTATCCGTCGCTACCTGAATGCAATCGTGGGCTCGAAAGAAGAACTCGAAACGATCACCGAATCGAAAGAGCAATTCACCAAGAGCAAGCGTAAAGCACTGGCGTAGCCAGCCATACTAGCAAAAAGGGCAAAGCCACTTCGGGAAACTGAGGTGGCTTTGCCCTTTTTTAGATAATCTTGTCACTAAACACCCTTGTAGAGCGCCCAGGTCATGAATGATTTCCCGAGCATGCTAAACAAAAGGGGCTTCTTTCGGATTGAACGTTGACAGACAATAAGACATACTATGCAACTGACCGCTGGCTGTGAACTGCAATTCGACGCCAAAGAAACCACCCCACTGATCCTGATGTTACGCCCCCGTTCGGGTGACGGTCAATGGATCATGAAAGAGGAGTATAACATTACCCCTGCCGTGACCGTGACAGAATTTACCGACATGTACGGTAACCTGTGTCAACGCGTCATCGCACCAGAAGGCCCTTTTTCAATCAATTTCTCAGCAACCGTACAGACAGCCGATGATATCGATGTCGCGCCCGGCGCACCGTATACGCCTATAGAAGAGTTGCCGGATGAACTGCTGCACTATACACTACCGAGCCGTTACTGTCAGTCGGACATGCAGGGTACATTAGCTGCCGACATCACCAAAGATGCGCTACCGGGTTATGATCAGGTCGAATCAATTCGAAGCTGGATTCATACCAACATAAAATACCAGTATGGCACAAGCAATGCCAGTACGTCAGCCGTTGATACAGCAGATAGCCGGGTTGGCGTATGCCGTGACTATACACACCTAGGCATTTCGTTGTGCCGGTCGTTGAATATTCCAGCTCGCATGGTCGTTGGCTACTTATACAAGCTCGACCCGATGGACATGCATGCCTGGTTTGAAGCCTACGTAGGAGGACGCTGGTATACGTTCGACGCCACGCAGGACAAACCCCGGGGCAACCGGATAACTGTTGCCTACGGACGCGATGCAGCCGATGTAGCATTTACTACCCAATTCGGAAATATGGAACTGAATACAATGCACGTGTGGGTCGACGCCGTTGATGAGGCCGAGGCTGAAAAAAAAGCAGTTGAGCCAGCAACGGTTCCGGCCGAAGAGGGGTCTACCAATCAAACAACTACGGCTGCATAAAACCATGAAAACTCCGCTACTGTCCGTCACAGCTCTGCTCCTGACAGGTTTGCTGACTGGTTGTCAGCAAACCAACGATGTCGAACCCCAGAGTCTGGCACGGTCGGTAGCGGGCACCTATAAAACGAATGCCTTTGTCAACCCGCTTTTCGTGGCGCTTACTGCAGGGCAACTGCCGCAGTTGCTTGTTAAGCCAGAGACAGATAGCACGGTCACACTGGTTTACACACAATTCCATCCGACGAAAACAACACAGCAACTTGCGCACGTGTTGTTACAGCGCAGCGGGGATGTCGTCACACTTAAGCAGGAGGGAAAGACCATCGGGAGCTGGCAGTGGGATCGGGTCTTCACGAGTAACGGTATGGAAACGCAGGCAAACGTGTTACAATTGGCCAACCAAAGCGGTCAGGATAGCAATTTGTCGTTCACTGGTTATCGGGAGTAACAGCCCTTTCTACAACAGAAAAGCACCGAGCGTTGGCCCGGTGCTTTTCTGTTATGTAGTAGGTTGACCTAGCGAATCGCAAACTCACCGGCTCCGATACGGAAACCTTCTGAGTATAATTCAACCGTGTACTTGCCGGGCTTATAAGGAATACCGCGCGAATACAGCAGTTCGACGTTCTGGTTGTTGTTCGTGTAACTAACTGTTTGCTTCGTTGTGTAGATGGTTTCATTGCCATCAACGCTGAACGTACCTGAGCCATTGGCCATATCTGATACCACGGCACCAGTAGGGTCGAGAACGCGAACATAAACTTCTTTCGGCTCTTCGCGGGTCAGCGGGTTATCGAGCAGCGTGTAGGTCAGTTTGATCTTGTCAAGCTTTTTCGCTTTATACGAATCATCTTCCTTCACCTTACCCCGGGCATTTACTGCAAATACTTTCACGTTTTGTGCCCGCAGTGCCGAAGCCCGCGTCACTTTGGTGCTGAGTTCCTGATTTTGGCTGGCATAGGTTGTAACCGAGTCACGAAGCACCTGGCGCTGCGTTTTCAACCCCGTGTTTTCATCGTCAAGCACTTTGACGTTTGATGCCAGTGTTACGTTCTCACGTTGCAGATTGGCGATAAGGGTATCTTTCTCGACCAGGAAAGCTTCGTACTGCTTGATTTTCGCTTCGTACTTCGCAATCGACACACGGTTGCCACGGCGAAGAGATGCTTTATCCTGTTCTAGCTGCGCTTTTACTTTCTCTAATTCTGTAACGTCACCACCCAGTTTCTGTACTTCTGCGATCTTGGCATCCAGTGCCGTCGAGATAGAATCTAGCTTGGTGCGGGTAGTCGACAACTCTTCAACACGCTCCGAAATGGTAACTTCCTGGTTCTCCGATTCTTTTTTCTGATCGAAATACAGATAGCTGGATACGCCTGCCAGACCCGTCATGATAATGAGGGCGGCTAAGAGAGCACCATTGGTTTTGGAGCGTTGGGGATTGTTGTTTTCCATACTGATTTTTTCAGTTTAACGGTTTAACATGCACTCGAACTACGTGTAGAAGGTGTTCCGTCAGACAGCTGGCTGGGTTAGTTGAAGCAACTGCGTGAAGGCAAAATGCCGGTCACAGGCAGTACCGTAACGCTATGCGCTTCGGCAATATTGTCTATCATAACTAGAGAAAATTAAGCAAAGTTCACAGTCAATCGATTGACAGACAATCTGTTTAGTGCATAACTAAATGTTTATTAAACGGTTGTGCGTACTACAGGGGGCTTTTCTCCGGCCTTACCTTCCGCAAAACAACCACCGTAGACAGGCAGTTAGGGCGGGTAAAAAAAGCCATGCCCGAATTACCCGAAGTAGAAATAAGACGTCAGTATCTGGAGTCGTCTGCACTCAATCAACCAATTCAACATATTGAGGTGGAAGACAAGAAGCTGCTGACAACCGACTATGGACAGCTTCAGCAGGCGCTCGACGGCCGACAGTTTACGGGTACCTATCGGGTGGGGAAAAACCTGTTTATCTACACCGACGATCCCACTGTGATCGTTCGCATGCACTTCGGTATGACAGGCGATCTTGAGTACTACCACGCGTCAATCGACCGTCCTCGCTTCGCTCGAATTGTTTTTGAATTTACGAGCGGTTTTAACTTAGGCTTTCTGTGTCCGCGAAAGTTCGAGCGGGTTGGTCTGGTGAGTGATATCGACGCGTTTCTAAAGGCGAAGAAGATTGGCTCCGATGCACTGTCTATTTCGCTGGAAGAACTAACCCAGCGGGTTCGGGCGAAGAAGTCGCCTATTAAACCGGTTTTGCTTGATCAACAGGTCGTGGCTGGTATTGGTAACTGGATTGTCGACGAGGTGTTATTTCAGGCATTTATTCATCCTGAGCAACGGGCCCACACGCTTACCGATGCGCAGATAAAACAGCTTCACCAGTCGATCCGGTATGTGCTGGAGACGGCTATTCAGCACGAAGCCGCTTACCGAAATTTCCCCGCCGATTTCCTGATTCATGTGCGCGAGTGGGACGATTCGCCGTATGACGACGTCGAAGCACACAAGTTCTGCCCGCGCTGCCAGACTCGGATAGGGCGAATAACTGTAGGCGGACGTACCACGTTTTTCTGTCCGAACGAGCAGCGGCTACCTTTATAGATCGTTGATGTTCCCAAAGCCTATGACGTCGCGGTACACTGGGTCATCGCTAAGTTCACTGGCCCGCATCAGTTTCTCGGAGCCGTAACGCGCCTTTAAATCGTACAGCGTCTGACGAAATTTGTCTTTACGACTAGTGTCAGTAAACAAGTTAAGTGGTACCTGATCGGCGAGCACAAACCGGAAAACGGCTACGGTCATCGATCGAATCTGGCTGTTCAGTACCGACTGACGGGGATGCCGTTGTTGAAAAGCAATAATCCGCTGTTGAATCAATTCGTAAAGCTCGGGACCGTCCTGTTTAGGTGGTTGTAGCTTGATCTCACACTGATACGTCTGGCCAGAATGATAGCGACAGGAGAACGATAGCTCCTGACAGAAGACATCGTGCTGTACCATACGCCGTTCCAAAGTCAGACAAAGTGCTCTAAGTAGTTCAGCCAGCTTATCTGGTGTGCCCCGCTGCTCTGCCGAGACAGTGCGCATGGCCGACATGCTTTTGTAGGCTTCGCTTGTATCCAGATCGACCTCACCGCCGAAGTTTAGCCGGATGTGCCAGCGCCAGCCAATTACGCTTTGACAAACGGCTTTCAGGTGTTCAGGGGAAGAGTAACGCAGATCGATGGGTGTGTTGATGTTGTGCTTTTGCAGCCGCTCGGCCATGCGTTGGCCAATACCAGGTAAATCGGTAAGCCGAAGCGTTTGTAAAATGCCGTCGAGCGTGTCGGGTGTGATTAAGGTAAGCCCGTCGGGCTTTTGTACATCGGAAGCTAGTTTTGCTAGGAAAGCATTCGGTGCGATACCGATCGAGCAGCGCAGGTAATCGCCTACCTGCTCCCGGATGGCTCGTTTTATCGCCTGAGCAACGTGTCGGGGATCAGGATAGGCAAGCTGATAATTGGTCAGGTCGACAATCGCTTCGTCGATGCTTTTCGGCAATACATCTTCGCAGAACGTTCGCAGCACGGCGATGATTTTGACGTGAAATTCACGGTACCGCGCCGGGTGTGTTTCGACCGGCACAAGGTCGGGGCAAATTACCATGGCTTCGTCCAGCCGCATACCCGTTTTGACGCCCCGTTGTTTAGCTTCAATCGATGGCGAAATTACGCACCCCTGCCGTCCCGTATACACACAGACACCCACTGGCCGGCCGCGCAGCCAAAAATTTACCTGCTGTTCGCAGGACGCGAAAAAGCTGTTCATATCGACAAACAGCACAGTAGGGGCCATATTGGCATGCAGACGGTTCCGGTTCATAAACAGACAGATGAAAAGCGCACAGTATGCGCGTATTCTGTACGGAATTATTGTAGATTTGACAACGTTTCGTGAACAATATAATATAACTATATTATATTGTTCATTGAACTATACTATATAGCATGAAAAAATGTTTGGACGATATGAGCAAACCCGTAGCCATACAAGAGCGACTAAAGCAGGTTTTTGATGCTTTAGGGATTACTATTTATCAGATCGCTAAGGAGTTAGGTGAGAACCCGTCCAAATTCTATAATATTTTGAACGGCCGCGCCAAGCCATCATACGATACGATGATGAGTTTACTGACCTGCTATCCCCAAATTAGCGCTGACTATCTGATACGGGGTATCCTCCCTGTGCTTAATTCAGCAGATTCAAATGCCCGCATCAGTGCTGCCGACGACGATACGATAGAGATACCATTTGTGCCGGTTCGCTTTTACGCCAGCTTTGTCGAGAGTTTTGCCGATGGCAACAACATGACGGAAATAGAACCCTTTCGTGTGCGGAAAACCGTAACGAAAGGGCATAAGAATGCTGTCGTGATCGAGATTTCCGGAAATAGCATGAGCCCCCAGTTAGCGCACGGGGCTAAAGTATTGGCTGTACCTGTCAGCGAGAGTGATTGGGAGTACCAGTCGGGTGGCGTGTTTGCGGTCATGTACCGGGATTATTTTGTCGTCAAACGTATTCGTGATAACGAACTCCTGACGCGTAACTACTTAACGCTGCATTCCGATAATCCTAACGGTGGCAACGTAACAGTAGCCCTCCAGGACATTCGTGGTCTTTGGAAAATCGTTACCATCGTAGAAGCCCCCGTTGAGTAATCGAACGATGACTCAGCTAAACGGCTTGGTCCGTTGGGGAGAGGGCGTCCTGCTGATGGGCCCAGAGGTCGCGGAAGATAGCACTGTGCTGACGCAGGTATGAGAACGTACCTTCGTCGACAATTCGTCCGTCATCCATAATGTACACGTAATCGAATAGCGGAAGCAGGTGGAGCCGGTGCAAGGTGGAAACAACAGCCTTGTCTGCAAATTCACGAAACAACTCCCGATAAACGGCTAACTCCGTCTTCGGATCGACGCTGCTGGTAGGTTCGTCCAGCAGCACGATCGTACTGGTACGGGCGGCTAGAATACCCCGTGCCAGTGCCAGCCGTTGCCGTTGCCCGCCTGACAGATTCACCCCTTTTTCCTGAATATTGGTATCCAGCCCATGTGGGAGTTGCTGAATAACCGTATCGAACCGGGCTGCCTGACAAACCGCATCGATTATCTCGGCATCGAACGGCAAGCCAAGCGTGATGTTATACGTGATTGTGTTCTCGAATATCTCCGGCTCCTGCGGAAATAGCGTGACTGTGTTCGCAACGGCGTTTAGCGACGAAGCTACCTTGTCGTCGACCTGAACGGTCAGGCCGGGCTCGGGCTGGTACAAACCGCGCAACAGGGTCAATAACGTGCTCTTACCCGAACCGCTGGACCCAATAAACGCAACGCGTTGACCCCGCCGTAAGGTGATCGACAGGTTGTCAAGCGTGGCACTGCGACGGGCAATCGTATGAGAAAAGCTGAGGTTGCTGATCGTGATGGATTGCCAGCGGTCGGGTAATGTTTCGTGGACAGGGCGTTCGTACCGGGCGTAGGCTTCACCAATGCTGCGTGCTGTTTGCACGTCGGCATTGTGGCGAACAACCTCAGTGTACTGGTAGGCGACATCGTGAAAAACACTGGTAAACTGGTTGACGTAACCCAGTAACGTCACTAGTCCACCCACGAGAAATACAGTGCCGGGGGTATAGTGCTCGTACACGTAGCCGGCCGCCAGTACAATATAAATCAGCGTAACGAGCAGGTAAGCCACAAACCACTTCCACTCGTTGATTCGAACCTGTCGCATAAACGGCGGTAGTACAGCGGCCACTTTCCCGGCCATACTGTGCTGCATTCGTTCCTCCAGCCGCAGGGTGATAACCGTAAGAATATTCGATAAGCTATCGAACAGCGTCGCCGACACCACATGTTCACCCTCGTTGGTTTCATCCAGTGCCTGCATAAATGGCCGATCGAAGCGCAGAATCACCCAGATCGTAAAGGCGCCCAGCCCCAAACCAACCAGGCCGAAGTAAGGCGAGAAATACAGGATGGCGGCAAATGAAAAGATAAGTTTCAGAAAAGCGTGGAGGTACACAAAGCCATCCTGGAAGAAGGTTTTGAGCGCGTCATAAGCTTTACGAATGCGGTTGATCGTAGCTCCGCTATGGTGGTCTTTGTGCCAGCCGACCGGTAGGTGCAGTGTCTGGTGAAATAGCTCATCCAGAAAATTGCGGCTTACATTAAACGCCAGTCGGCGCTCCATAATTCGGGCCGGACCATGAAAGGCCCATTCCACCAGCATAAGACCTACGTAGCCGCCCGCGTACAGCCACAGCGTTATCAGAATGTCGGCATGGTTTTGCTGAAGTCGGCCAACGAACCAGCCAAACAGTAACGGATTAAGTGAACTGGCGACATTGGCCAGTACAAACATAAAATACACGAGTACGTACCGGCGCTTTTCATGCCGAGCGTAGGTCCAGGCTGTGCGAAGTAAGGCGATATACGGATTTTGCATGATTCTAAGGAAGCGGCCGGTAGTGGCAGTGGGTAGACGCTCACTAACTATGGCCAAAAGTAAGCCATGGTGCAACGATATTCTCAGGCTTAACGTTGCTATTGTGATTGACTTTCAGTAATTTTGCGACCTGATTTGCAGGAGGGTGCCCATTGCGCACTTCGCATTTCGTCAAGAGTAGAAAACCATAACTTTCTGTATACAAGCTAATGGCTCGCGATTTAAAGTTCACGAGAAACATCGGTATCGCTGCCCACATCGACGCGGGTAAAACGACGACAACCGAACGCATTCTGTACTATGCCGGCGTAAGCCACAAAATTGGTGAAGTACACGATGGTGCTGCTACCATGGACTGGATGGAGCAGGAGCAGGAGCGCGGTATCACGATTACCTCGGCCGCTACTACCGTCGACTGGACCTATCGGGACCAGAAGTATCACATCAACATCATTGACACACCGGGTCACGTTGACTTCACCGTTGAAGTAAACCGATCGTTGCGTGTTCTTGATGGTCTGGTGTTCCTGTTCAGCGCCGTTGACGGTGTTGAGCCCCAGTCGGAAACCAACTGGCGTCTGGCCAACAACTACAACGTTGCTCGTCTGGGCTTCGTGAACAAAATGGACCGCTCGGGTGCCGACTTTCTGAACGTGTGCAAGCAGGTGAAGGAAATGCTTGGTTCATACGCTGTCCCTCTGCAATTGCCAATCGGTGAAGAAGACGGCTTTAAAGGCGTTGTCGACTTGGTAAATTTCCGGGGTCTGATCTGGAATGAATCGGACAAAGGCATGACTTTCGAAGTTGTCCCCATCCCCGACGATATGCTGGATGAGGCTACCGAATGGCGTGAAAAGTTACTGGAAGCGGTTGCCGAATTCGACGACACGCTGATGGAGAAATACTTTGAAGATCCGGAATCGATCTCGGAAGACGAAATTCTGGAAGCGCTTCGTAAGGCAACGATCAGCATGAAGATCGTTCCGATGCTTTGCGGTTCGTCGTTTAAAAACAAAGGTGTTCAAACCATGCTCGATTACGTGATGGCCCTGTTGCCGTCGCCTATGGACAAGGAGAGCATCAAAGGTACCAACCCCGACACGGGTGCGGAGATCTCGCGGCAGCCTAGCGCAAGTGATCCATTCTCGGCACTGGCGTTTAAAATCGCTACTGACCCCTACGTTGGTCGCCTGTGCTTCATCCGCTCGTACTCGGGTGTGCTGGAGTCGGGTTCGTACGTCCTGAACAACCGGTCAGGTAATAAGGAGCGTATTTCGCGTATTTTCCAGATGCACGCCAACAAGCAGAACCAGATCGATCGTCTGGAAGCTGGTGACATCGGTGCTGTCGTTGGTTTCAAAGACATCAAGACCGGTGATACGCTGTCTGATGAAAAGAATCCGATCATTCTGGAGTCGATGGTTTTCCCCGAGCCCGTTATCGGTTATGCAATCGAGCCAAAGAAAACGGCTGACCAGGATAACTTCTCGAAGGCTATTGGTAAACTGATCGAAGAAGATCCGACACTGAAAGTTGAGTCGAACGAAGAAACGGGTCAGACCATCATCCGGGGTATGGGTGAACTGCACCTTGAAATCATCATCGACCGGATGCGTCGTGAATTCAAGGTAGAAGTAAACCAAGGTGCACCGCAGGTAGCATACAAGGAGAAACTGACAAAGAATATCGAACACCGTGAGGTGTACAAGAAGCAAACAGGCGGTCGTGGTAAGTTCGCCGACATCGTGTTTGAACTTGGGCCCCGCGATCAGGATGAGCAAGGCGTAATTCAGCCAGGTCTGGACTTTGTGAACGGTATTGTTGGTGGTGTTATTCCCCGCGAATTCATCCCCGCTGTTCAGAAAGGCTTTGATGAGTCGCTGAAAAACGGTCCGCTGGCTGGATTCCCGCTGGAAAGCATGAAGGTGCGTCTGTTCCACGGTTCGTACCACGACGTTGACTCCGACTCACTGTCGTTTGAAATGGCAGCTCGTCTGGGCTTCCGTGAAGCGGCTCGTCAGGCTGGTCCAAAACTGCTCGAACCAATCATGGCTGTTGAAGTACTGACACCAGAAGAATATACCGGTCCGATCACGGGTGACCTGAACCGTCGCCGGGGTGTGATGAAAGGTATGGATTCGAAAGCGGGTTCGCAGGTGATCAAAGCTGACGTTCCCCTGTCAGAATTGTTCGGCTACGTAACCGACCTACGTACGATGTCGTCGGGTCGTGCTACGGCTAACCTGACCTTCTCGCACTACGAAGTTGTTCCCCAGAACATTTCGGATGCGGTTGTCGCTAAAGAAAAAGGTAGCAAGTAATACAAGGCATTGGGCAACCGGTCAGTTCTGATCGGTTGCCCATTTTTTGTGCTGTCGGAGTAAATGGTTCTTTCGGCGGTGCTCACTTTAACACATAACGAACCACAACACAATGAGCCAAAAAATTCGGATTAAACTGAAGTCGTTCGATCACATGCTGGTCGACAAGTCGGCTGAGAA